>VGTA01000494.1 GCA_016874875.1 Deltaproteobacteria bacterium
TCCGCGCCCACGACCTCAACGCCCTCCTCGCGCGCTGGGAGCGCGCGCAGCGCGGTGAGGCGCCGCCGCCGGTGGACCCCGAGGCGCCCGAGGGCGACCCGCGCGCCGCGGAGGCGGCGGCGCGCCGCGGCGCCGGGCAGCTGCTCTGGTGGGAGGCGCGCGGGCAGGTGCTCGTCGCGCACCCGCGCGGCGTGGTGGCCTTCCGCCCCGACGACCTCGCCTCCGCCGCCCTCGCGCCCGCCTGGGCGATTCGCAGCGCCGCCTACCTCCGCGCCCTCGCCGTGGTGCCGGGGGAGGGCGGGGAGGGCGCGCTCTGGGCCACCTCGTCGCAGGGCCTCCGCCGCTTCACCCCCCCCGCCGCCGGGCTCGCGGAGGGCGCGGCGGGCGAGGGTGAGCTCCTCGACCTCAACGGCCAGCAGGCGCTCGCCCCCGCCCCGCCCCGCCTGCTCGGCGAGCCGGCGGTGGTGGTGGGCGCCGCGCGCGCCCTGAGTCACCTGAGCGCGGAGTCGCTGCGCCCGCTCCTCAGCACCCCCGAGCCGAGCCCACAGCAGATCATGACCCTTGAGCTGAGGAAGGAGTGAGCAGATGAGGACCGCCCAAGAGTGGCTCGACGCCTACGGCGAGAGCCACCGCAACCCCACCAACAAGGCGCTCCACTGGGTGTGCATCCCCCTGATCATGTGGAGTCTCGTGGCGCTGGTCGCCCACATCCCCTCCCCCCTCGCGGGGGCGGGGGTGGACTCCGCGGCGCTCCTCTTGGGGCTCGTGAGCCTCTACTACCTGCGCCTCTCGCGCCCCCTCGCGCTCGGCATGGCCCTCATCTCGGCGGCGCTGTGGGGACTCACGCGCGCCGCCCCCGCCTGGCTCCCCGCCGACACCCCGCTCTGGGAGGCGGCGCTGTGGGTGTTTGTGTTGGCGTGGGTGGGGCAGTTCGTGGGGCACAAGGTCGAGGGCAAGAAGCCGTCGTTCTTTGAGGACCTGCAGTTCTTGCTGATCGGGCCGATGTGGCTCCTCAGCGCCCTCTACAGGCGGCTCGGGGTTGGGATTTAATGGCGACGCACGGGCTGGTGCTCTCGGGGGGCGGGGCGCGCGGCGCCTATGAGGCGGGGGTGCTCTACTACCTGTTCGTGGCGGCGCCGAGCGAGCTGCGCGAGCGGGTGCGCTTTCAGATCTTCAGCGGCACCTCCATCGGGGCGCTGCACGTCACGGCGATGGCGGCGGGGTTGCACGAGCCGGCGGCGCGGGCGCGGCAGATCGCGGACCTGTGGCGCAGCATCACCGTCGACCGCGTCCTGCCGCTCTACCTGCGCGACGTCCTGAGTCTGTCGGGGTGGCTCTTTGGGCAGAGCGGCAAGTCGTCGCTCTTCTCGGGGGAGCCCATCGCGCGCCTGCTGCAGGACATCGTGGACTGGGAGCAGCTGCACAAGAATCTCGACGACGGGCTGCTCGAGGCGCTCACGCTGAGCTGCACGCAGGTGCCCACGGGCAAGACGGTGGTGTTCTACGAGACGCGCGACGGGCGCGAGCGCGCCTTCTCGCGCGACCCGCACGTGCGCTCGGTGTACGCGCGGATCGGGCTGCGCCACGCGCAGGCGTCGGCGGCGATTCCGTTCGTGTTTCCGCCCGTGACCATCGACGGCGTGCCCTACGTGGACGGCGGGCTGCGCCAGAACACGCCCCTCTCGCCGGCGCTGCGCCTCGGCTCCGACAGACTCCTCGTGGTGGGGCTGGGGCACGAGAAGCGCGTGGAGGACGAGCCGGAGCCGCCGGAGTGGCAGCGGCGGCTGTCGAATCCGGTCTTCTTGCTCGCCAAGGTGGTCAACGCCATCATGCTCGACCGGGTGGACTACGACCTGATTCGCCTCGACCACTTCAACCGCCTGCTCACGCAGGGCGAGGCGGCGTTCGGCGCCTCGTTCGTGCAGCGCCTCAACAGCGTGCTCTCGCCGCTGCGCGAGGCGGAGTACCGGCACGTCCCCTACCTCGCCCTGCGCCCCAGCCGCGACCTCGGGGAGCTGGCGGCGCGCTACCTCCGCGCGCACACCGTGCAGACGCGCCAGCCGCTCCTCCGCCGCCTGATCATGACGCTCGCGCGCCTCGAGAGCCGCGATGAGGCGGACCTCTGCAGCTACCTGCTCTTTGACGGCGGCTACTGTGAGCAGCTGCTCAACCTCGGCATGGAGGACGCGCAGGCGAAGCGAGAGGAGCTGATGCGGTTCTTTGAGTGAGGGGCGACGCGCTCACTCCTCCACCCACAGCTCCCCCATCATCCCGCGCTCCCCGTGCTCGAGCAGGTGGCAGTGGAACATGTAGCGCCCGGGGTAGCCCGAGAGGTCCACGCGGAGCGTGAGGGCGCTTTGGGCGGGGACGTTGACCGTGTCGCGCCAGGCGAGGAGGGCGGGGTCGGGGGCGGCGAGGGCGCGCTGCGCGGGGTCCGCCGGGGCGGCGCCGAGCTCGGCGCCCACCACCTGGAAGCGGAAGCCGTGCAGGTGGAAGGGGTGGTCCATCTCGGTGGTGTTCTCCACCCGCCACTCCTCCACGCTGCCGAGGCGCCCCCGCAGGGGCTCGCCGTCGGGGAAGCGGGCGCCGTTGATGGAGAAGGTGGGGCCCCGCGCGCCGTGGGCGCCGTGGGCGCCGTGGGCGCCGTGGGCGCCGCCCTCGGCGCTCGGCGCCCCAGCGTCGCCCGCGGACTCCTCGAGTCTCAAGACGCGCGCGCGCGCCGGCGCGCCGAGCGGGGCGAGGGGGGCGGGCGCCGCGGCGGGGGGCGCGCCCGCCTCCGCCTCCGCCTCCGCGCTCGCCGTCACCGTCGCCGTCGCCGTCGCTGTCGCCTCAAAGAGCGCGACCTCGCCGCCGCCGCCCGTGTCGTGCCCGCGCGCGTAGGGCAGCAGGCGCCAGGCGCCGCCCTCCCCCTCGCCTGGCGTCCACAGCACGTCGGCGCGCTCGCCGGGCACCAAGAGCAGCTCGGCGCGCGCCACGGGGGCCGCGAGGAGCCCACCGTCGGTGGACACCTGCGTCAGCGCGCCGCCGGGGGGGGCGAGGCGGAAGTAGCGGGCGCTGGAGGCGTTGATGAGTCGCAGGCGGCGGGGCGCGCCGGCGGGCAGGCGGAGGGTGGGGGCGACGCGGCCGTTGACGAGCAGCGCGTTGCCGAGGCGCCCCACCATGGCGTCCTCCTCGCGGAAGGGGGCGAGGGCGTCCGCCGCGCCGCCGAGCGCGTCGGGGCGCAGGAGGATGTCGTCGAGCGTCACCACCGTGGAGGGCGCGGCGGGGTCCTCGGGGCCGCGCACCACAAAGGCGCCGTAGAGGCCGCGCTCCACCTGCTCGTCGGCGCGCACGTGGGGGTGATACCAAAAGGTCCCGGCGTCGAGGAGGCGGAAGCGGTACTCGCGGCGCCCGCCGGGGGGCACGGCGAGGGGCGCCCCGGCGCCCGCGGGCCCCGCCACCCCGTCCATCTCGGCGGGCACGCGGAGTCCGTGCCAGTGGACGGTGGTGGGCTCGGGGAGCAGGTTGTGGAGCTCCACGACCACCTCGTCGCCCACCCGCGCCTCGATGGTGGGGCCCGGCATCTGCCCGTTGTAGGTCCACAGCCGCGCCCGCGCCCCGGGCGCCAGCTCGATGTCCGCCTCGCGCGCCTCGAGCGCCACGCGCACCACGCCGGGGTCGGGGTCGAGGTCCTCGGCGGCGCGCGCCTCAAAGGGGTCGCCGGAGGGGGGCAGGGCGAGCAGGGCGGGCTCGACGCCGCCGTGCGCGCCGCCGTGCGCGCCGCCGTGCGCGCCGCCGTGCGCGCCGCCG
>VGTA01000495.1 GCA_016874875.1 Deltaproteobacteria bacterium
GCGGGTGGGTGGGGGGGGGGGGGGGGGGGGGGGGGGGGGGGGGGGGGCGCGAGGGGGATGCGCGCGCCCCGCGGGCGTGCTATTCAAGCGGCGCGCGTTGGCGTCGCGCCACGATAAGCGCCTCGCGCGCTCAAGCAAACACATCCGCACGAAAGATGTCGAGATGACTCCCGCCGCGCCCGCGCCCGCCCCCGCCTCCGCCCCCGCCCCCGCCCCCGCCCCCGTCCCCGCCCCCGTCCCCCTCTGCGGGAGCTGGGGGCGGGAGCGGGCGCTCATCGCCTTGGGCATGGTGGCGCTCTACGCGCTCTACTTCCCCGCCACGCGCTACGCCCTCGGGCTCACCCCCATCGACGTGAGCGTCGCCCTCGACCGCGCGGTGCCGCTCAGCCCCGCGTGGGCGCCCATCTATGCAATGATCTACCCGGCGGCGTTCTCGCCGGTCTTTATGGTGCGCCACCCGCTGCTCTTTCGGCGCGTGGCGCTCGCCTTTGGGCTGAGCGTGAGCGTGGGGCTCGCGATGTTCTTGCTCACCCCCGTGCACATGACGCTGCGCCCGCCGGCGAGCGCCGTGGGGGGGGAGGGGTTCTTGGCGTGGGGGGTGCGCTTCTGCTACGCGCTCGACGCGCCCACAGGCTGCTTCCCCTCGCTGCACGTGTGCTGCGCCACCCTCGCCGCCGTCGCCTGCGGCTGGGGTGACCAGCGGGCGGGGGCGGCGATGTGGGCGGTGGCGCTGCTCATCGACCTGTCCACGCTCTTTATGCGGCAGCACTTCATCGCCGACGTGGTGAGCGGCACGCTCCTCGCGCTCGGCGCCAGCGCCCTCGCCCGCCGCCTCGCCGCGCCCGTGGGGCACCCCGCCCTCGCCCACGTCCCCCTGAGCGCCCCGCTCCGCGCCCTGTGGGGGCCCGCCGCCGTCTTTGGGCTCCTCTTGGGGGGGCTCTATGGGGTGTACCGGCTGGGGGGCTGACGCGCGGCGAGCGCGGAGCTCAGCGAATCTCAAACGCCTCGAACGCAAACCCGTCCGCCGCCGCCTCCGCCCCCTCCGCCGCCGCGCCGCCTCCGCGCCGCGCCACCACAAAGGTGGCGCCGCCCGCCTCCAGCGCCACGCGCGGCGACTCGGAGGGGAGGGGCGCGCCGGAGGTGGCGTCGGCGAGGGTGAAGGCGCCGCTGGCGGGGCTCGGCTCCACCGACAGGAAGGGGGAGAGGCGCCCGGCGACGGGCAGGTCGAGCACGCGGGTGAGGCCGTGGAACACGCGGGTGGGCTCAGCGCGCCCGGTCAGGTCCAAGACGCGCAGCTGGTGGGCGCCCTCCTCGGCGGCGGGGGGCGGCTCGGTGGCGAGCAGCAGGCGCTCGTCGCCGTCGCCCTCGGTGAGCGCCACCACGCTGAGGTGCTCGCCGAAAGCCAGCACCTCGGTGGTCACCACGGCCTGCATGGCGCCCGCGCTGCGGAACGAGAGCGCCCACTCGCCGGCGTTGATCGTGGCCTCCTCGCTCACGGCGCCGGGCTCCACGGTGAGGACGACCTGCTCGTCGAGGAGCACCTCCACGGGGCCGAGGCGCGGGTCGGCGTGCGCCACCCGCAGGCGCGCCTTGGGCGCCCCCTCCTCCTGCTCGTTGGGCATGAGCTGGCAGGCGCTGAGGGGGGCGAGGAGGGCGAGCGCGGCGAGGAGAGCGGCGCGGGGGGCGAGGGCGGCGATGGTCTTTAGGATGGGATACATGGGAACTCTCTTTTGGTTAAGGTTTGGTGAGGTTGGGTGATGTTTGGTGATGTTTGGTGATGTTTGGTGGTGCTTGATCTGATCTGATCTGATCTGATCTGGGTCAGTGGAGCGTGAGCGCGTACGAGAGCGCGTGGCGCTGCCCGAGGGCGTCCTCGAGCTCGAGCTCAAAGGAGACGACATCCCCCACGGGCGCCTCCGGCGACAGCGCGAAGGGGAGGCTGAGGCGCGCGTAGCAGTACGCCCCCTCGCTCCGCTCAACGCTGAGGCAGTCGCCCGAGAGGGGGTCGGCGCCCGCCGACACGCGCGCGCTCATCTCCTTGAGCGCGATGGGCCACTCGGCGCCCTCGGGGGTGGCGCCGTCGCCGAGGGGGGTGAGGTAGGGGCTGCGCGCGCGCAGCGTCCCCCGCAGCCCGAGAGCGTCGGCGTCGCCCGTGTTGAGGAGCTTGAGGTACGACACGAGCCCCCGCTCGCCCCCCGAGAGGCGCGGGTCGAGGGAGTCTTGGGTGACGGTCAGCTCCGCGAGCTCGAGCGCCACGCGGGGGCGCGAGACGCGCGCGCGCCACTCGAGGTGGTGGCGCGCCCCCGACTGGTCGAGCAGCTCGGCGAGGAACGACACCTCGTCGCCCTCGCGCGCCTCCTCAGACACGCGGGCGCGCAGCCGCACCGGCGCCTCGCAGAGCGCCGCCCCCGCCCCCTCGCCCCCGCAGCCCTCATAGAAGCCGTCGCCCTCGATCGACACGCTGAGGTCGCTGCCGCTCAGCACCTCCACGAGGGGGCTGTCGCTCACCAGGCGCCCGCGCAGCGACACGGCGGTGCCGGAGAGGTTGAGGAGCCGCAGGGCCCCAAAGGTGACGCGCTCCCCCGGGGCGAGCGCGCCGTCTCCGTCCTCGTCGGCGGTGAGCAGCAGGGCGTCGAGGGCGAGGGCGACGTCGAGGGGGCGCACCTCAAAGCTCACCTCCTCGGCGCCGCCGAGGCGCTCGTCGCGCGCCTTGAGGCGGACGCGGAGGCGCGCGTCGGCGCCCACGGGGGCCTCCTCGCTCACCTCGAGCGCCCCCGCCAGCGGCACCACGCACTCGCCCGGCGCGAGGCGCTCCTCGCCGTCCACGCGCTCGAGGCGCGCGCCGGGGCAGGCGGCGAGGGCGGTGGAGAGGAGCCCGCTCACCGCCACCCCCTCCTCCTCCCACATCACCGTCCGCTCCTCCGGCGCGAGCCGCAGCGCCGCGCCGTCGGGGCTCAGGTGGGCGGCCACGTCGTCAAAGGGCGCGAGGCTCAGATTCTCGAGGCGCAGCGCGCGCACCCGCAGGCGGTCGCCGGGCTGCAGGAGGCCGTCGCGCGTGCTGTCGTCTAGCTCCACCGCCGCCACCCGCAGCCCCGCCGCTGGGTCCACCACCAGCAGGGGCAGCGAGAGGGCGGCCCGCCCCGCGCCCGCCTCCCCCGCGCCCGCCTCCCCCATCAGGGGCTCATACGACACGCTCACCAGAGCCGACTGCTCAGCGTTGAGGGGCGCGCTTGGGGCGATGACGAAAGCGGCCTCAAGCGCGAAGCGGCAGGCGCCGAACGGCGGCAGCGCGCCCTCCTCGCAGCGCGCCGCCCCCGCCCCCGCCCCCGCCCCCGCCTCCGCCCCCGCCTCCGCCCCCCCTTGCGGCGACTCCGCCGGCGCCCCCACCGCACCGAGGAGCGTCACGCCCTCCCCCTCGAGGCGCAGCCCCGCCGTGGCGGGGCGTGCGCTGAGGGCGCGGAGGGCGAGGGGGTAGGGCTGGGCGTTGACGAGGGTGACGGCCCGCAGCGTGACGCGCTCGCCCGGCGTGAGCGCGCCGCGGCGGGGCGCCTCGTCGTCGAGCTCCACGCTCAGCAGGCACAGCGGCCCGTCCGCGTCTAGGCAGCGCGGCGAGCGCGCCGCCGGCAGCGCCTCCGCCGGCGCCCCACCGCCGCACGCCGCGCCCCCCTCAAGGCCCTCCGTCCCCTCCTCGGCGACGCCCTCAGCGCAGCCCTGCGCGCCCGGCTCCTCCCAGCAGCCGCCGAGGGCGAGCGCCCCGCCCAGCGCCCCCGCCGCCCACCCCCCCCCCCC
>VGTA01000496.1 GCA_016874875.1 Deltaproteobacteria bacterium
TGCCCCGCCCGCACCTCACGCTGAAGCGCCGCCAGCGCCCCCTTATCCACGAAGCGCACCTCCACCCCCTCCCCCACCTGCCGCAGCTCATGAGCGAGGTCCTCCGTGGGGTGCACCGTCAACGACGAGCTCACCAGCACCTGCGCGCCGCTCGGCTGGCGGAGGCGGAGGAGGAGGGGGCAGCGACCGGCGCGCTCCTTGGAGGCGCAGAGGTCGCGCAGCCGGCGGAGCCACTGCGCCGTGGCGGACGGGGGGAGGTCGAGCTCCACGGCGTGCGTCATCGCCTCCTGGCGCTCGGCGAGCGTCTGCGCGTACGCCTCGGCGCGGACGTCGAAGCCCTTGCGGCCGAGCGTCACGCGGTGCTCGCCCTCGTCGTCGAACGGCACCTTCACCTCCCCCACCAGCGCCACCGGCTCCCCGCTCGTGATCACCTTCTCGTAGGCGTTGAGCTGCTCGTCGCCCAAGATCACCTCCACCGCCCCCGTCCGGTCCTCGAGGGTGGCGAACCCCACCCGCCCCGGCCCCTGCTTGCTGCTCATCGCCCGGAACGCCGCGATCGTCCCGATCAGCGTCACCAGCTGAAAGCGGTCACAGGCGGGCAGGCGCTCCACAGGCGTGTGCGGAATCTTGGCCACCAGCGCCGCGAAACGGTCGAGCGGGTGCCCGCTCACAAAGAAGCCCAGACTCAGCTTCTCGTGCTCGAGCAGCTGCCGCTGATTCCAC
Source organism: Deltaproteobacteria bacterium (assembly GCA_016874875.1). Lineage (GTDB taxonomy): Bacteria > Myxococcota_A > Bradymonadia > UBA7976 > VGTA01 > VGTA01. The sequence continues at coordinate 724 of VGTA01000496.1, forward strand.
TCCCCCACCTCCCGCCACTCGTCGAGCTCCCGCGCCCGCCCCCCCGCCCCGCTCGCCGCCCCCCCCGCCTCCGCCGCCCCAAACAGCCCAAAGAGCGAGTCCTGCCCCGCCGCGTCGTCCTTTTGCTTCTGCTGCGCCCGCCCGATGAGCGCGTCGAGGGCGGCGCAGAGGCGGCGGCGGGGGGCGCCCACGAAGTCAAAGGCGCCCACCTGAATCAGCTTCTCGATCGTGGCCTTGTTGACGCGGCTGAGGTTGACGCGCTCGCAGAAATCGAGCAGCGACTCAAAGGGCCCCGCCGCCCGCGCCTCCAGAATCGCCTCCACCGCCGAGCTCCCCACCCCCTTCACCCCCCCGAGCCCAAAGAGCACCTCGCGCCCCTTACCATAAAAGACCTCCAGCGACCGATTCACGCACGGCGGCAGCACCCGCAGCCCCATCTTGAGCGCGTTGCGCACCCCCTTCGCCACCTTCTCCGCCGTGTCGCGGTCGTTGCTCAGCACCGACGCCATGAACTCGGCGGGGTGGTGCACCTTGAGGTAGGCGGTGTGGTAGGTGAGCAGCGCGTAGGCGGCGGAGTGAGACTTGTTGAAGCCGTACTCGGCGAAGAGCTCCATCAGGTCAAAGATCTCGCTGGCGACCTTCTCGTCCACCTGATTCTCGGCGGCGCCCGCCGCGAAAATCACGCGCTGCTTGGCCATCTCCTCGGGCTTCTTCTTGCCCATCGCGCGCCGCAGCAGGTCCGCGCCGCCGAGGCTGAAGTTGGCGAGCACCTGCGCGATCTGCATCACCTGCTCCTGATACACGATCACGCCGTAGGTCTCGGTGAGAATCCCCCGGATCAGCTCGTGCGGGAAGGTGATCGGCTCCTTGCCGTGCTTGCGGTGGATGAAGGTGTCGAGCATGCCCGAGTTGAGCGGCCCGGGGCGATAGAGCGCCACGGCGGCGACGATGTCCTCAAAGACGTCGGGGCGCAGCTTCTTGAGCAGCTCCTGGAAGCCCGACGACTCAAGCTGAAACACGCTGTCCGTCTCGCCGCTGCTGATCAGCTCGTAGACGCCGGGGTCCGTGAGCGGCAGCACATACACATCGAGCGGCTCGCGGTCGGGGTGGTTCTGGTTGATCATGCCCACGGCGTCCTGAATCACCGTCAGCGTCTTGAGCCCCAGGAAGTCAAACTTCACCAGCCCCGCCTGCTCCACCTCGTCCTTGGCGAACTGCGTCACGAGCTCGCCGTTGACGCCGCGGAACACGGGGCAGTACCGCCACAGCGGCTCGTCCCCGATCACCACCCCCGCCGCGTGCATGCCCGTGTTGCGGTGCAGCCCCTCTAGCGTCCGCGCGATGTCGATCAGCTCGCGGATGCGCGCGTCGCTCTCATAGAGCTTGGCGAGGCGCGGCTCCTCCTTGAGGGCCTCGTCGAGGGAGATGTCGAGGCGGTCGGGGACGAGCTTGCTGAGGTGGTCGGTGTCGCCGTAGCCCATGCCCAGCACGCGCCCCACGTCCTTGAGCACCCCCTTGGCCTTGAGCGCGCCGAACGTGGCGATCTGGCCCACGTTGGCCTCGCCGTACTTGCGCGTCACGTACTCGATCACCTCGAGGCGGCGATTCATGCAGAAGTCGATGTCGAAGTCCGGCATCGACACGCGCTCGGGGTTGAGGAAGCGCTCAAAGAGCAGCCCATAGGGGATGGGGTCGAGGTCGGTGATGCGGAGCGCGTAGGCCACCAGCGAGCCCGCGCCCGACCCGCGCCCGGGCCCCACGGGGATGCCGTGGTCCTTGGCCCAGTTGATGAAGTCCTGCACGATCAGGAAGTAGCCGGGGAACTTCATCCGGTTGATGACCCCGATCTCCATATCGAGGCGCGCGAGGTACGCCCCCTCGTCCACCGCCTTCCCCACCCGCGCGAACTCCCTAAAGCGCTCCCCGAGCCCCTCGCGCGAGCGGTGCGCGAGGTACGACTCGGCGTCAAAGCCCTCGGGGAGCCTGAAGGTGGGCAGGAACACCTTGCCGAGCGGAATCTTAAAGTCGCAGCGCTCGGCGATGGCGAGGGTGCGCGCGACGGCGTCCTCAAAGTCGGGGCCGAGCTGCGCGGCGACGGTGTCGCCGTCCTTGAGCCAGTGCTCGTCGCACCCCGTGTACTCGTCCTGGTACTCGCTGAGCGTCACGCCGCGCGCGATGCAGGCGAGGGCGTGATAGGCGCGCGCCTCCTCGCGCGTCACGTAGAGGCACTCGTTGGTGGCCACCAGCGGCAGACCGCGCCGGCGACTCAGCGCCAAAAAGAAAGCGTTGACGCGGCTCTGGCGCGCCGTGCCGAGCGGCTGCACCTCTAGGAAGAAGCTCCCCTCCTCAAACACATCCCGCAGCGCCAGCGCCACCTCCTCCGCCGCCTCCTCGCCCTGCTCGTGCAGCGCCACCTCCACCGCCCCGCGCACGCCCCCCGACAGCCCGATGAGCCCGCGGGTGCGCCCGCGCAGCGACTCGAGGTCGAGGCAGGGGCGCTCCGAGGGGAAGGGGCTCTTGAGGTAAGCGTCGCTGCTCAGCTCGCGCAGGTGGGCGTAGCCCTCGGCGCTGGTGGCGATGAGCACGAGGTGCCGGGGGCGCGAGTCGCGCTTGAGGTCCTTGAGGCGCGGCACCCACGAGCTCTCGAGGGCGATCAGCGGCTTCACCTTGGCGCCCGCCGCCTGCTTTTGAAAATCCACCGCCCCGAACATGTTGTCGCGGTCGGTGAGCGCCACGGCGGGCATCTGGAGCGCCGGCAGGCGCTTAAAGAGGCCCTCTAGGCGCACGGCGCCGCAGAGGAGGCTGTACTGCGAGTGCAGGTGCAGGTGGACGAAAGGCCTCACGCGCCCCTCCTGTGAGCCGCGAGGGCGCTACTTGCGCGAGGGGCTGGGCAGCAGCCCATTGTCGTCGTCCTGGAAGATGCTGTCGAGGTCCGCGTCCCCCTGCAGGCGCTGCTTAGCCACCTCGCCGGAGCCGGGCCCCACCGCCATGCGGAGCGCCTCGTCGCTCGGCTGGTGCACCACGGGCTCAAAGGAGCTCTGCACGCCCACCGGCGCGCGCCGCG
>VGTA01000497.1 GCA_016874875.1 Deltaproteobacteria bacterium
CGGGGGGGCGGGAGCGGCGGGGGCGGGCGCGGGGGCGGGCGCGGGCGCTGGGGACGGCGCTGGCGCGAGCGCGAGCGCCTTTGAGCCCTACCGCGCCCTCGACGTGCAGGCGCTCTTCTTTAGCGCCTGCGCCGGCTGCCACACGGGGGGCAACTTCATCGGCGGCATCAACCTCGACGACTTTGAGGCGAGCACCCTCAACGTCCCCTCCTCCGCCGGCCTGCCCCTCATCGCCCCCGGCGACCACCTCAACAGCTACCTCTGGCGCAAGCTCGACGGCACGCACCTCGACGTGGGCGGCAACGGCATCCGAATGCCCTCAGGCGCCCCCCTCAGCGACGCCGAGATCGGCAGGGTGGGCGCCTACATCGACGCCCTCGGGCGCTGAGCGGTGAGCGCGGCGAGCGGGGCGAGCGGGGCGAGCGGGGCGAGCGGGGCGAGCGGGGCGAGCGGGGCGGGCGCGGCGCGCGCGGCGCGCGGGGCGCAGGGCGGAGCGCGCCTGTGGGTGGACCGCGGCGGCACCTTCTGCGACGTCCTCCGCTGGCGTGACGGCGAGGGACTCGCGCTGTGGAAGGTCCCCGCCGACGCCGCCGTGGTGGGCGCCCTCGCCGCCGCGGAGGGGGTGGCACCCGAGGGGCTCACCTTCGGCACCACCGTGGCCACCAACGCCCTCCTTGAGCGGCGGGGCGCGCGGACGCTCTTGGTGGTGAGCGAGGGCTTCGGCGACCTCCCCGCCCTGCGCGACATGACCCGCCCGGGCCTCTTTGAGCCCGACCGCGCCTGGCCCGCCCCCCTCTGCGCGGCGGTGCTCGAGGCGCCCGGGCGGGTGAGCGCGCGCGGCGAGCGCGTGGCGCCCCGCGCCCCCCTCGACCTCTCGCGCCTGCCCGACCTGCGCGGCTTTGAGGCGGCGGCGGTGGCGCTCCTCCACAGCCACGTGGACCCCAGCGACGAGCGCGCGGCGGCCGAGGAGCTCGCGCGCGCCTACCCCCACCTCTACATCTCCCTCGGCCACCAGCAGAGCCCCGCCCTCGGCTACCTCGCGCGCGTCGAGACGACCCTCGTGGACGCCGCCATCACCCCCCGCCTCCGCGAGGCGATGGCGCGCGACCGCGTCCCCGCCGGGGCGCGCGCCATGCGCTCCGACGGCGCCCTCACCCCCGCCGAGGAGCTCGGCGCCCCCGACGCCGCCCTCTCGGGCCCCGCCGGCGGCGTGCTGGCGGTGATGGAGGTGGCGCGCCAGGCCGGCTTCCGCGGCGCCGTGGGCCTCGACATGGGCGGCACCTCCACCGACGTCTGCTGCGTGGAGGTGGGCGCCCCCCCGCGCCGGCGCGACGCCGCCCTCGTGGGCGGCGCCCTCGTCAGCCGCCCCGCCCTCGAGGTGGAGACCATCGCCGCCGGTGGCGGCTCGGTGCTGTGGCGCGACGCCGCCCGCCTGCGCGTCGGCCCCCGCTCCGCCGGCGCCCACCCCGGCCCGCAGTGCTACGGGCGCGGCGGCCCCCCCACGCTCACCGACGCCGCGCTGGCCCTGGGCCTCGTGGACCCCAGCGCCTTCACCCCGCCCCTGCGCCCCGACCTCGTGGCGCTCCCGGGCGACCCGGCGGAGTTCGTGGAGCTCGCCCGCGAGGAGATGGCCGCCGCCGTCCGCCGCCTCGCCGCCGCCCGCGGCGTGGACCTCCGCGAGCTGCCGCTGGTGTCGTACGGCGGCGCCGCGGGGGCGCACGCGGCGGCGGTGGCGGCGCGGGTGGGGGCGCGGGGCGTGCTGGTCCACCCCTACGCCTCGGCGCTGTCGGCGTGGGGGCAGACGCTGGCGCATGAGGAGCGCGAGCGGCTGTGGTCGCTGTGGAGTCCGCTGGCGGCGGGGGCGGCGCGCGCCCTAGAGCTAGCGGGCGAGCTAGCGGGCGAGCTGGCGGGCGAGCTGGCGGGCGAGCTGGCGGGCGAGCTGGCGGGCGCCGCCCCCGCCTGGCGGCTCCACGCCCTCACCCTCGAGGTGCGCGCGCAGGGGCGCGACCACCCCTTTGACCTCGCGCTCCCCACGGACGGCGACGCCGAGGTCCTGCGCGACGCCCTCCGCCCCGACGCGCTCGCCGCCCGCTACCACGACGCCCACGAGCGCGCCTTGGGGTTTCGGCGACCGGAGGCGCGCCTCGAGTGCGTCAACCTCCGCGCGCGCCTGCGCCGCGACGGCGGCGAGGAGCGCCCCTGGGCGCGCGCCCACCTCGACGCTGACCCCTGGGGCCTCGGGGCGCGCGAGGTGCACGGCCCCGCGCGCCTCGACGGGGGGAGCACCTCCGTGTGGGTCCCCGCAGGCTGGCGCGCCCGGCGCCGCGAGGGGCTGCTGTGGCTAGAGCGGGGCGCCGCAGAGGGCGCCGCAGAGGGCGCCGCAGAGGGCGCCGCAGAGGGCGCCGCAGAGGGCGCCGCCCGGACCCCCTACGGCGTAGCGCTCTGGGGCGCGCGCCTCATGGGCGTGGCCGCCGAGGCCGGCGAGCGCCTGCGCCGCCTCGCGCGCTCCGTGAACATCCGCGAGCGCCTCGACTTCTCCTGCGCCCTCTTTGACGCTGACGGGCGCCTGATCGCCAACGCTCCCCACGTCCCCGTCCACCTCGGCGCTATGGGCGAGACGGTGCGGGGGCTCATCGCCCACGCGGCGCGCGAGGGCTGGGCGATCGGCGAGGGGGCGTGGCTGTGCAACGACCCGCAGCTCGGCGGCTCGCACCTGCCCGACCTCACCGTCATCACCCCCGTCTGGGGCGAGGGCGAGGAGGCGGGCGCGGGCGAGGGCGGCGCGCCGCCGCGCTGGTTCGTGGCGAGCCGCGCCCACCACGCCGACGTGGGCGGCAGCACCCCCGGCTCCATGCCCCCCCGCGCCCGCCACATCGACGAGGAGGGGCTGGTGTTCCGCTACCTCCCGCTCCTCGCCCCCGGCGCCGGCGGGGGCGCGCCGCGCCTGCTCGACCTCCGCGCCCACCTCGCCGGCGCGCGGCAGCCCGAGACGCTCCTCGCCGACCTCGAGGCGCAGGTGGCCTCCAACGCCGCCGCCGCCCGCGCCCTCCGCGCCCTCGGCCCCCCCGCCCTCGTGAGCGCCTGGATGGGCCACCTGCGCGCCGTGGCGCGGGAGGTGGCCGAGGAGCTCGTGGCGCGCCTCCCCGCCCACGGCGAGGCCTCCGACGACCTCGACGGCGTGCCCCTGCGCCTGCGCGTGACGCGGGCGGCCGCCCCGGGCGGCGGCGCGCGCCTGCGCCTCGACTTTGAGGGCACGGGGGGCCCGCACCCCAACAACCTCAACGCCCCCACCTGCGTGGCGCGCGCCGCCGCCCTCTACGCCCTCCGCGCCCTAGCTGGGGGGGAGCTCCCGCTCAACGAGGGCGCCCTCGAGGCGGTGGAGCTGGCGATCCCCGCCCCGAGCGCGCTCGCCCCCCCGGCGGGGGCGGCGGTGGCGGGGGGCAACGTGGAGACGAGCCAGCGCGTGGTGGACCTCATCCTCCTCGCCCTCGGCGCGCGCGCCTCCTCCCAGGGCACCATGAACAACCTGACCCTCGGCGGGGGCGGCGGCGAGGGCGGCGGCGAGGCGTGGTCGCTCTATGAGACGCTCGGCGGGGGCGGCGGGGCGTCGGCGGCGGGGGCGGGGCTGAGCGGCCTCCAGGTCCACATGACCAACACCCGCGCCACCGACCCCGAGGTCCTCGAGGCGCGCCTGCCCCTCCGCGTGTGGCGCCTGTCGCGCCGCGCCGACTCCGGCGGCGAGGGACTCCACCCGGGGGGCGACGGCCTCGTGCGCGAGCTCGAG
>VGTA01000498.1 GCA_016874875.1 Deltaproteobacteria bacterium
TCGCGTGGCGGCGGTGGGAGGCACGGGACGCTCCTGGGGGGGGTGGGGGGCGCTTTCTTTTTGAGCGGCGCGGGGCTCTCCTATATCATGTGCCCCCGCGGCGCGCACGCCCGCGCCCCTCACCGAACCGAGTCTCGCCATGCCCGCTCGCCAACCGCTCGCCGCGCCCCCCGCCGCGCCCCGCGCGCCCCGCGCCCCGCTCGCCCCGCGCGCCCCGCGCGCCCCGCTCGCCCCGCTCGCTCGCCGCGCCTGGCGCCCCCCCGGGGCGCTCGCGGCGCTCTTGGGGCTCGCCGGCCTCTGCGGCGCCCTCGCCCCCGCGGCGGGGGGCGGCGCGGCGCCGCGCGCCGCGTGGGCGCAGGGGCAGGCGCCGAGTCAGGCGCCGAGTCAGGCGCCGAGTCAGGCGCCGGCGCCGGGGCAGGCGCGCGCGGACGCGGACGCAGCGGAGGCGGCCCGGGCGGCGGAGGCGTCGCGGCGCGTGAATCGGCTCAGCGATCAGCTCAAGAGCCCCTTCTGCCCAGGGAAGACGCTCCTCACGTGCACCAGCGGGCAGGCTTATCAGCTGCGTCAGGAGATGGCGCGCATGATTCTCGACGGCAAGAGCGACGCGGAGATTCTGGCGGCGCTGCGCGATTCGTTTGACGAGGAGCTCGAGAATCCCCCTCAGCCCTGGTACACCGTGCTCGTGCCGATTCTCCCCTTCCTGCTCGGCGGGCTGATCGCCGCGTGGGTGTTCGCGCAGTGGCTCCGCGGCAGCCGCGCGGCGCGCGAGGAGGCGCCGGCGGCGGCGGAGGTGAGCGAGGCGCAGCGCGAGCGCCTTAAGGCGCTCATGCGCGATGACCTCTGAGGGGGGGCGCGCGTGAGCTCTCCCGCCCCGGCGCGCCGCGCGCCGCGCCCGCTGAGCGTGGCGCCCATGATGGACTGCACCGACCGCCATCAGCGCTTTATGGCGCGCCTCATCACGCGCCACACCCTCCTCTATACGGAGATGGTCAACATGAACGCCGTCCTGCGCGGCGACCGCGCGCGGCACCTCGACTTCTCGCCGGAGGAGGGCCCCCTCGCGCTGCAGCTCGGCGGCGATGACCCGCGGGCGCTGGCGGAGTGCGCGCGCGTGGCGGAGGGCTGGGGCTACGACGAGGTCAACCTCAACGTGGGCTGCCCGAGCGACCGCGTGCAGAGCGGCAGCTTTGGGGCGTGCCTCATGCTGCGCCCGGCGCGCGTGGCGGAGTGCGTGGCGGCGATGCGCGCCGCCTGCCGCTTGCCCGTCACGGTGAAGCACCGCATCGGCGTCGATGACGTGGACCGCTATGAGGACATGCTCTGCTTTGTGGACACGGTGGCGGCGGCGGGGTGCGATGGCTTTACGGTGCACGCGCGCAAGGCGTGGCTCAAGGGGCTGAGCCCCAAGGAGAATCGCGAGATTCCCCCCCTCCGCTACCCCGAGGTCTACGCGCTCAAGCGGGCGCGCCCGGGGCTGTTCGTGGAGCTCAACGGCGGAGTGCGCGCGTGGAGCGAGGTGGGGGCGCACCTGCGGGCGGTGGACGCGGTGATGGTGGGGCGCGCGGCCTACGATTCCCCCCGCCTGCTCCTGCGCGCCGACGAGGCGCTGTTCGCGGGGCGCCCGGCGGCGGGGCGCGGGCTCGATGAGGTGGTGGAGCGCATGGCGGGCTACCTCGACGCGCACGTGGCCGCGGGCGGGCGGGCGCACCACGTGACGCGCCACATGGTGCACCTGCTCGCCGGCCTCCCCGGCAACAAGGTGTGGCGCCGGGGGCTGAGCGAGGGGGCGGCGGGCGCGGTGTCGGGGGCGGGCCTGGTGGCGCTGTGGCGCGCCGCCCGCGCCCTGTGCGCCGAGCACCCGCTCACCCCCGCGGCGCCCGCGCTCGGGGCGGCGGACCTGCCGGCGGGCTGGGCGCCCCCGCCGGCGCTGAGCGCGCGCGCGGAGGTCATGTCGTGCGCGCCCGCGTAGCCCTCCTGCGCGTCAAGGACCCCGCGCTCCCCACCCTTGAGGCGGACCTCACCGCCTTCACCCCCGAGCGCGCCGTGGTGACGGCGGCGCTGCTGGCGGGGGAGGAGGGCGCGCCGGCGGTGGGCGAGCGCGTGATCGTGGAGTGGCTCGACGAGGCGCCGCTCCGGGCGCGGGCGCGGGTGGAGGCGTCGGATTCGCAGCCCCTCGACCCCGCCCGCCCCGCGCTCGGCGTCGCCCTCCGCCTCACGCTCGCCGTGTCCACCCTCGAGGGCGACGGGCGCCACTACCCACGCCTGCTCGGCGGCATCCACCTGCGCCTCGCCCGCCCCGCGCCACGGGCGCAGGAGTGGGTGGCGGGGGCGTGCGGCTGGGAGGAGGCGGGGCTCGCCCCCCTCGCGCCCCTCGACGCGCTCATGAACTTCAGCGTCCACGGCCTCGCCTTTGAGCTCGCCGCCCCCGCCGCCGTCTCCGAGGCGTTCGTGTGCGAGGTGGGCCTCGCCCGCGGCGGGGAGCGGTGGCGCACCTGGGCCAAGGTGGCGCGCGCCTGGCAGACGCCCGCCGCGTTCGGCGTGGCGCTGCAGCTCACCTCGCCCCCCCTCGCCCTCGTCGGCGCCCTCTCCGCCTACACCCTTGAGCTCCAGCGCGCCGCGCTCTAAGCTCCCTAGCGCCTCTCCCTCACAGGATTCCCCCATGAAGTTCACCGTCTCCGACCCCGTCCACCTCTCCGCCCAAGAGACCTTCACCCTCCTCCGCGACGAGATGACCGCCCTCGTCCCCTTTATGCCCGACACCGACTCCATCGAGGTGCTCGAGCGCCACGAGGGCGACGGCGAGGTGCGCCTCGTCAACCGCTGGCGCGCCAACAACAAGGCCGTCCCCGGCCCCCTGCAGAAGATCATCACCCCCGAGGTGCTCAGCTGGCTCGACCACGCCACCTGGCGCGCCGACACCCTCGAGGGCGCTTGGCGCCTAGAGGCGGCGGGGGGGGCGCTCTACAGCTGCACGGGGGTGACGGCGGTGTCGCCGCGCGGCGCGCAGGCCACGCTCTCCATCACCGTGGACCTCGAGGTCTACCCCGAGCGCCTGCCGGGGGTGCCCTCGTTCGTGGCCAAGGCGCTCCGCAGCCAGATCGAGAAGTTCTTAGGTGACCTGCTCGGGCAGAACATGCGTCAGCTCGCGCAGAGCATCAACCAGTACGCGGCGAACAAGGCTTGAGCGGGGCGGCGCGGGGGGGGGCGGCGCGCGGGGGCGGCGTCGCCTGGGGGGCGGGCGCGGCGCTCTGCGCCCTCGCCCTGCTCGCCCACGCCCGCGCCTACGAGTTCCTCAACGACGACGCCTTCATCTCCTTCCGCTACGCCCACAACTGGGCGCGGCGCGGCGAGGTCGTCTACAACCTCGGCGAGCGCGTGGAGGGCTACACCAACTTCCTGTGGGTCGCCCTGCTCGCCGCCGCCGACCGCCTCGGCGCGCCCATCCCGCGCGCGGCGCAGCTCCTAGGGGCGGCGGCGGGCGTGGGGGCGCTCCTCGCGGCGGTGTGGCTCACGCGCCGCCTCTGCGCCTCGCCCTCCGCCGCCCCCCCCACCGCCGCCCCCCCCAGCGCCGCCGCCGCCCTCGGGCCCTCTCCCGCCGCGGTCGCGCTCGGGGCGGGGTGCCTCGTGGCGCTCAGCCCCTCCTTCGCCTGCTGGACGAGCGGCGGGCTCGAGGCGCCGCTGTTCGCGCTGCTCTTGACGGCGGGGCTTGGGGTGACGGCGTTGGCTTGGGGGGAGGAGAGGTGGGGGGAGGAGGG
>VGTA01000499.1 GCA_016874875.1 Deltaproteobacteria bacterium
GTCCTCCCCCTCAGGGTCAAGGGGCGTCACGCGTGGCGCGCGCCCTCACTTCACTCCTCAGCGCCGCGGGTCAGTTCGCGGTGTCGATGGTGAAGGTCGCCCTAGCGGCGTTGGTCGCGGAGTCGATGAGGACACAGTTGTCAGCGTTACCGTTGAAGTCGGCGGGGCAGGCGAGGACGCTGTACGACTCCTCGTCGCTTCCCTGCTTCTCCTCGACCGTCACCTGGCAGCCGTTGGCGTCGGCGCCGTCGAGGTCGAAGGCGATATAGCCGCCGATGCCGAGGGACACATATGCGCTGACCTTGCCCCGCTCGCTAGCGTCGCAGCCTTCGTCGTTGTCGGCGATTCTGAAATTGCTGCGGTCGATCTCCGATGTGCAGGTGGGCTCGATGACGATATCCTGGCAGACGCAGTTTTCGCCGTTGGAGCCATCACAGATGTTGCTGCCGATACCGCTGTTGTCCTCGTCGAGCCGCGCCCGCACGCCCTCGCCGCAGACGATGTCGACCTCGCAGATGTCCACGCCGGGGGTGCCGTCGTCGTTCACGTCAGAGGTCTGGTCGACGATGACGATGACGCTGTAGACGGGCGCCTCGGGCGTGCTGCCCCCCACGCTGCCGCCCTCAGCGCCGCCGACGCTGCCGCCGTTGGCGCCGCCGCTGACGTTGCCGCCCTCAGCGCCGCCGCAGTCGCCGCCCGTGGCGCCGCCGGTGGCGCCGCCCTCGGTGCCGCCCTCCTCGGTGCCGCAGTCATCGGGGCAGGCGGTCAGGGAGACGCTCACGACGAGGGTGAGGAGATAGGCGAGGAGATTCTTTATGTTCATAGTTGAGACTCCAGAGATGTGTGTTTGCTCAAGGGCTTCGCGTCGCTCGGCCCGAGGGTCGGGAACTCGTTTAGCAGAGATTTTATTCATCCGCAACAAGATCATCAAGAGATCAAGAGAAATTTATTTCGCCCGCTGCGTCTGCTTCAGCCGCACGAGCACCTGCTTCGCCACCGCCTTGAGCGTGTCAAACACGCCGTCGCCGGTGGTGGCCACCGCCTCAAAGGACTGCACGCCGCGCGCGTTGAGGACCTCTTGCAGGTAGCCGAGGTCCACGGCGTTGGGGAGGTCGCGCTTGTTGTACTGGATCACGAAGGGGATCGTGCTCAGGTTCTCGCCGTACTCGGCGAGGTTGCGCTGGAGGCTCTCGAGGCTCTCGATGTTGGCGTCGAGGCGCTCCACCTGCGAGTCCGCCACAAAGACCACGCCGTCCACCCCCTTGAGGATGAGCTTGCGACTCGCCTCATAGAAGACCTGCCCGGGCACCGTGAACAGGTGGAAGCGCGTCTTGAAGCCGCGAATCTCCCCGAGCGAGATGGGCAGGAAATCAAAGAGGAGGGTGCGCTCGGTGCCCGTCTCGAGGGAGATCATCTTGCCTTTGGCCTCGGGGAGAGTCTTGGCGTAGATGTACTGCAGGTTGGTGGTCTTGCCGCAGAGGCCGGGGCCGTAGTAGACGATCTTGCAGTTGATCTCTCTCGACGAGTAGTTAATAAACGACATGGGCGGCCTCAGTGAGCGTTGGTCGAGTGGCGCGGAGGGCGGCAGGGGGGGCTGCGGGGCAGGGGAGGGCGGGGCAGGGCAGGGCAGTCTTACGACTCCCCAAAGAGATCGTCAATATCATCATCGCTCAGCTCGGCAAAGAGCGGCGTGAGGGCGCGCAGGGGGCGGGCGGCGAGGTCCTCAGAGAGGGCGAGGAGGTCGCGGTGGGCGTCCTTGAGCTTGAGTCGCACGAGGGCGGGCGAGGAGCGCTCGTCAAAGAGCACCACGAGGAGCAGCTTGTCGCCCACGAGGGAGGTGTGCAGGCTGCGCCGCGCGCCCTCGTGGAGCAGGGCGGGGAAGGGCGCCTCCCCCACGAGCTGCGCGAGCCCCCCCGCCGCCGCCACCGCCCCCGCCACCAGGCTCGCCAGGGCGGTGGTGTCGAGGGGCAGGTCGCCCCACTGCGCGATCACCTGCCCGTCCCGGTGCAGCAGGAAGACGCCGCGGGCGTGCGCGCCGCGCAGCAGGGCCTCGCAGAGGGCGCTGAGGCGCTGGCTCTCCTCCTGGAACAGCACGAACGGGGGGCGCACGGCGCCCCTCAGAGCGGGCGCCGCGCGCTGAGGGCCTCAGCGAGCGACACCTGGTCGGCGTACTGGAGGGTGGCGCCCACGGGCACGCCGCTGGCGATCCGCGAGAGGGCGACGCCGAGGGGGCGGAGGAGCTGCTGCAGGTAGAGGGAGGTGGCGTTGCCGTTGACGCTCGAGGGGAGCGCCACGATGACCTCCACGCGCGCCCCCGCGCGCGCAGCGCCGTGGTCGCCCCAGTCGCCCTCCGCGCTCAGGAGGCGCGAGAGGCGCGCGAGCAGCTCCGACACCCTGAGCTGCTCGGGGCCCACGCCGTCGAGGGGGGAGAGGAGGCCGTGGAGCACGTGGTAGCGCCCCTCAAAGACGCCCGTGCGCTCAATCGCCATCAGCGAGGAGATGTCCTCCACCACGCAGATGAGGCGCGGGTCGCGGCGGGGCTGCGCGCAGAGCGGGCAGGGGTCCTGCGCGCTGAGGTTGGCGCACTCGCCGCACAGCCGCACCGCCGCGTGGAGCGCGCCGAGGGCGTCGGCGAGCTCGCGGGTGACGGCGGGGTCCTGGTTGAGCAGGAAGAACGCCATGCGCGCCGCCGATTTCTCGCCCACGCTCGGGAGGCGCGAGAGGGCGTGGATCACGCGCTGGATGGGGTCGGCGGCCACGGCGCGCTCGGCGTCCTCAGCTGAGGCCGGGGAGGCTCAGGCCGCCCGTGATCTTGCGCATCTCCGCCTTGGAGTGGGTGAGGCTCGCCTGTATGGCCATGTTGGTGGCGGCGGTCACGAGGTCGGCGAGCTCGCTGAGGTCGCTGGGGTCCACGGCCTCGGGGTTGATGTTGACTTTGTGGACGCGCTGGCGCCCGTCCGCCACCACCGTGACGAGTCCGCCGCCGGCGGCGCCCTCGAAGCGCAGCTCGGAGAGCGACTCTTGGAGCTGCTGGATCTGCGACTGCATGCGGCGCGCCTGGAGCATCAGGTTGCCTTTGGACATGAGGGTCTCCTTGATTTTTTGGTTTTTTGTTTTTTTTGGGTTTTTTGGGGCGGAGGGGCGCGAGGGGAGCCCCGTGCGCCGGTGGGCGCGGCGCACGAATCAAATCAAAACGCCGCGCGCGCCGCCACTAAAATCAAATCACCCCCCGCGCCTCCCGCGCCCCGCGCCCTCCCCCCATCCCATCAAGGGGCGGGGGGCAGGGCGGGGGGGTAGACGAAAATGGGCGCGCCGTCAAAGAGCGCGGCGGCCTCGCGCACTAGCGGGTGCGCCGCGCTCTCCTGCACATCCCGGAGCGCCTGCGCCGCGGCGCGCCGCCGCAGGTGCTCTGCGAGCGACTCGGCGCGCGCGGCGGCGCGCTCGGCGTCCTCGGGGCTCAGGGGCTCGTAGCGGACGACGAGGTCGGAGCCGAGGGCGCGCGCCACGAGCGGGTCGAGCTGCGCGCGCCGCTCCTCGAGCTGGCTGAGGAGGTGGGGCGGCAGCCCCAGGCGCAGCGCCCGCCCCGCCCCCCCCGCCCCCTCCTCCTCCACGGCGAGCGGGCGCGCCTTGAGGCGGAGCTCGGAGGCAAAAAAGGCGTTGAGCTCGGCGAGGGCGCCGCAGAGCGCCTCGAGGCGCGCGTAGGTGTCATCGGTGACCCCCGCCCCCCGCCGCGTAGGCTCCTTGAGGTCGG
>VGTA01000500.1 GCA_016874875.1 Deltaproteobacteria bacterium
CTCCTCGCCCCCACCGCGCCCCTCGACGGCGGGCACCTCAGCGCGCTCAGCGCCACCCTCCTGCAGTCGCTCAACGAGGGCGCCCCCCCCAGCTGGCCCTTCGACTCGCTGAGCGACTACCTCCTCAGCGGCGCGCCGCTGCCCCCTCACGCCCACACCGCGCAGGTGGGCAGCGCCCGCCTCACGCGCCTCGGCGCCCACTTCCTCTACGAGCCCGCCGCCCGCCCCCTCTCGCTCTGGCGCCGCGGGAGTCTGGAGCGCGGCGACCTCTCGCGCTCTCACCCCGTGGCGCTCCGCGTGCTCAGGGACGCGCTCTCGAGCGCGCGCCTCAGCGAGGGGCTCTGAGCGCTTGAAATCGCTTGACAAGCGCCCCCCTCGAATCTATCAATCATCCCCTCAAGCCCCTACCCCTTCCAAAACTCAGCCACAACAGCACATTGGAGCCACCTCAATGGCAGTTCGCATCCGCATGCAGCGCTTCGGCGCCAAGAAAAAGCCCTTCTACCGCATCGTCGCCACCGACTCGCGCGTTAAGCGCGACGGTGATTTCCTTGAGCAGGTGGGCACCTACGACCCCATGCAGAGCCCCCACACGATCACCTTCAAGGCCGAGCGGATGGACTACTGGCTGTCCGTGGGCGCGCAGGCGTCCGACACCGTGGCGAGCCTCTACCGCAAGTTCAAGACCGACGCCAAGTCCTGAGCGCCCCCATGAGCCCCAGCACCTCCCCCGTGGCGCGCTGGGCAGAGCTCGTGCGCTTCACCCTCTCTACGTACGTGACGCGCCCCGAGGCGGTGGTGGTCACCCCCTGTGAGGACGAGCGGGGCGCGCCCCTCCTCGTCATCGAGGTCGACGAGCGCGACCGCGGGCAGGTGATCGGCAAGGCGGGGAAGAATCTCCAGGCGCTCGAGCGCGCCCTGCGGCTCGGCGCAGACCTGAGCGCAGACCTGAGCGCAGCCTCGGGCACCGCCCCGCGCCTAGAGCTGCGGGGCTAGCCCATGAGCGCGCCCGACCGCGACACCTGGGTCCACTGCGGGCAGCTCGGCCGCCCCAACGGCGTGAGCGGCGCGCTGCGGCTGTGGCCGCACAACCCCCGCACCCCCCTCCTGCGCCCCGGCGCGCGCCTCTGCGTGGCGCCCCCGCGCCCCGAGGAGGAGCGCCGCGACCACGTAGAGCTAGCGGCGTCCGAGGTCGTCACCTACACCATCACCGCCCTGCGCCGTGACGCCAAGGGCGTGGTGGTGCGCCTCGCGGAGGTCAAGAGCCGCGAGGAGGCGCAGGCGCTCAACCTGCACGCTTGGGTGGCGCGGCGCGAGGAGTTCGCCGCGCTCGGCGACGACGAGGTCTACTTCTCTGACCTCATCGGCGCGCGCGGCGTGCTCGACGACGGGCGCCCCCTCGGCGCGCTCCTCGACGTCCTCCACAACGGCGCCACGGAGCTGCTGCTGTTTAGCGGCCCCGAGGGCGGCGGGGAGGTGATGGTGCCCTACGTGCTCGACGTGTTCATCCTCAAGGTGGACACCGACGCGCGCGTAGTGACCGTGCGCGCCGTGCCCGGCCTCCTCGAGGGGGGCGTGTGACACCCGACGCGCCTGACGCGCCCGAGGGCGCCCGCCGTGACCCCTACATCATCAACTTCGTCACCCTCTTCCCCGAGGTGATCGCCCCCTACATGGCGGCGGGCGTGGTGGGGCGGGCGGCGGAGCGGGGGCTGCTGAGCGTGCGCTACTCCAACATCCGCGACTACGGCGTGGGGGGCTACCGCGTGGTGGACGACCTGCCGTTCGGCGGCGGGGCGGGCATGCTCCTCAAGGCGGAGCCGGTGGCGCAGGCCATCGACGCCCTCGCCGCCCCGGGCCGCCGGGTGCTGCTCACGCCCAACGGGCGCCCTTTCACGCAGACCGACGCCGCGCGCCTCGCGGCGCTCCCGGCGGTGACTTTTATCTGCGGGCGCTACGAAGGGATTGACGCGCGCCTCCTTTTCGATTATGTGGACGAGCCGCTCTCGGTGGGGGACTATGTCCTCTCGGGGGGCGAGCTGCCCGCGATGACCATCGCGGACGCCGTCACGCGCCTGCTCCCGGGCGTGCTGAACAACGCGGAGTCTGTGATTCACGAGTCACACTCCACCTCCGCCACCGCGGAGAGCGGGGCGCTCCTCGAGCATCCCCACTACACCCGTCCCGCCGTCTGGCGGGGGTACGCGGTCCCGGATGTCTTGCTGAGCGGGCACCACGCCCGCGTCGAGGCGTGGCGCCGTGCCGAGTCGATCAAGATCACCGCTCGGGTGAGACCCGAGCTCCTACAGAACGCACACCTGACACCCACAGAGCGGGCCGAGGCGGAGCGCCTCGCCGCGGAGGAGAGATCATGAGCTGGTTAGAGACCGTCAGCAAGAAGTACATCAAGACCAACCTCCCCACCTTCCGCGCCGGCGACACCCTGCGCGTGTACGTGAAGATCACCGAGGGCGAGGGCACCAAGCAGCGCACCCGCACCCAGGCCTTCGAGGGCGTCTGCATCCGCCGCCACAACGCCGGCGTCAGCTCCACCTTCACCGTCCGCAAGATGAGCTCCAACGTGGGCGTCGAGCGCATCTTCCCCCTCCACGCGCCGAGCATCGACCGCGTCGAGGTCGTCCGTGAGGGCCGCGTCCGCCAGTCGCGCATCTTCTACATCCGCAACCTCCGCGGCAAGGCCGCGCGCATCAAGGCGCGCGCCTTCTTCAGCGTTGAGGACATGACCTCGGCGGAGGCCTGATCGGGCGTGGCGCGGCGGGCGCGGGCGCAGCTCTCGCTGCCCTTTGAGGAGGCGCCTGAGCGCGCCGGCGGCCCCGAGCGAATCGGCAGCCTCGAGCGAATCGGCGACCCCGAGCGCGACGTCTGGCCCGCGAGTCCCCTGATCGTCGGCGTCGACGAGGCTGGGCGCGGCCCCTGGGCGGGGCCCGTGGTGGCGGCGGCGGTGGTGTTTTCGCCCTGGGCGGAGCCGCCCGCGGCGCTCGCCACCCTCAACGACAGCAAGCAGCTCAGCCACGAGGCGCGCGCCGCCCTGCTCGGCCCCATCGCGCGCCACGCGCTCGCGGTGGGGGTGGCGCGCGCGAGCGCCGCCGAGGTCGACGCGCTCAACGTCCTGCGCGCCACCCAGGTGGCGATGCGGGGCGCCGTCCGCCGCGCCCTCGCGCGCCTCGCGCGGCGGCTCCCCCCCGCCCACCCGCTGCGCGCCGCCGCGCCCCTGCTGCTGATCGACGGCGACCGCGTCTTGCCCCTCGCCCTCCTCCTAGAGGGGCTCAGCGCCGAGGAGGGGGGGCGCGCGCGCCTGTGGGCGCAGCGGGCGCTCGTGAGGGGGGACGCGCGCTCATGGTCGATCGCGGCGGCGAGCGTGGTGGCCAAGGAGGCGCGCGACCGCCTGATGACGCTTGAGGACCGCGCGCACCCGGGTTACGGCTTCGCGCAGCACAAGGGCTACGGCACCCCCGCCCACCAGCGCGCCCTCGACGCCCTCGGCCCCTGCCCCGCCCACAGGCTCACCTACAGGCCCGTGGCGGCCCGCGCCCGCTGAGGGGGCGCACGCGCCTCCCCGCGCTGGGTGTTGGGCCCCGCGCCGCGCGGTCCCCCCCTCTCCCTCCCCCGCGCGCCCCTCGCTCATGCCCCACCCCACGCGCCCCGCCCCGCCCCCGCCCCCGCGCGCCCTCTTGAGCCCCCCCCCCCCCGCCGACCCCCCCCCCCCCCCCCCTGAGGCGCCCCCCCCCG
>VGTA01000501.1 GCA_016874875.1 Deltaproteobacteria bacterium
GTGGTGGCGGCGGCGGCGGCCTCGGCGGCGAAGGCGCGCAGGGGGGCGGCGAGCTCGCTGGGGAGCGCCGTGAGCGCCGCGTGGCGCGGGAGCGCCTCGGCGGCGGCGCGGTAGGCGGCGAGGGGGGCGCGCAGGAGCGGGGGGGGCGCCGGGGTGAGGCTCAGCGCCACGTAGCGCAGCTCCCCCGCCCACTCGTAGAGCGCGGACTGGTCTTCGGTGACGCGCAGGGGGCGCGCGGGGCGCGCGCGCGGCACCTCGAACGCGAGCGGCTCGCTGAGCGCGAGGAGGGCGTCGTGCCCGCGCGCCTCGCTGAAGAGCTCCTGGTGGGTGAGCCGCGCGCGCAGGGCGGGGGTGTAGAGGGCGGGGGACGACAGCCAGTGGGTGTCGCCGCTGAGGGGGCCGAGGTCGGGGGTGAGGCGCGGGGCGGGGGCGCCCTCTTGGCTCCAGCGCCCGCGCGCGTAGGTGTCGAGGCGCCGCCCCGCCCAGTAGAGGTCGCGCGCGGGGCGCTCGGCGGGGCCGAGGGGGCGCAGGGCGAGCTGGGCGGCGGCGAGGGGGGCGCCCACGTAGACGCGGGCGGTGGGGGCGAGGGCGCTGAGGCGGGCGCGGAAGGCCACGCGGCCGTCCTGCTGGATCGAGGCGACGTCGCCGAGCGTGACGGTGTCGCTGAAGCCGGCGGTGGACGCGGCGCGCCGGTAGCCCTCGAACCACTGCCCGCCGACGCGCGGGAGGGCGAAAAAGATCACCAGCGCCGCCGCGCACAGGGCGGTGGCCACCAGCCCGATCCCGGCGAGGAAGGGCGCGGAGATCATGCGCCGGGAGCTGAGGAGGCGCGCGAGGCGCCCCTCGTCGCCGCCCACCTGCTCCTCGAGCTCGCGGCGGAGGTGGGTGAGGGTGAGGCTGGCGGTGACGCAGACCATGTAGGCGGCGAGGCGCAGCCCGTAGCCGAGGTCCACCTCGAGGTTGGCGGCGAGGGTGACGTGGGCGTAGGTGAGCACGTGGAGCTGGCGGTGGTCCTGCGCGCCCTTGAGGTGGGCGAGGCGCGGCAGCGTGAGCCCCGCCACCACGGCGGTGAGGAACTCGAGCGGGTCGGCGGCGAGGGGGTACCAGAGCGCGGCGAGGAGCAGCAGCGCGGCGGCGGGCGGGGCGGGGAGGGGGGCCGCGCGCCACCCCCGGAGCGCCCCGAGCAGCCAGGCGGCGGCGCAGAGCGCGAACAGCGGCGCGAGGCGCGCGCTCGCGCCCCCCCAGAGCGTCCAGAGGCTGAGGGCGGCGCTCAGGTAGCTGGTGGCGTGGAGCGCGCCGCCGAGCGGGGGGCCGCGCCGCCCGCCGCCCGCCTCGCCGCCGCGCGCGCCGCCGCTCACGCCGCCCCCTCGGGCGCCGCGCCGCGCCCCTCCCCGCCGCGCGGCGCGGCGGTGGGCGCCCCCCCCTCCAGCAGGCCCTCCGCCCCCCGCGCGCACACGGTGAGCGCCTCGCGCGGGGGCGCCCAGGGCTCGTCGGAGGGGGTGAGGCGGGCGGTGGCGAGCCACGCGAGCAGCCGCGCGAGGCCCGCCGCGTCGCGCACCTCCCAGGGGGGGGCGTCGGGGGTGAGGACGCGGAGGGCGCCGCGCGTGAGGGCGAGGGCGCAGGCGGTGGCGGCGAGGGCGGCCCAGTCGTCCTCGTCGTCCTCGCTGAGCGCCGCCGCGGTGGGGCGGCGGGTGAGGAGGGCGAGGGGGCGGGCGGGGGACTCCTCGTCGGCGCGGAGGGCGCGCACGAGCTCGCCGCGCTTGGCGCTCGCGCGCCAGTGGACGGCGCGCGCCGGCTCCCCGGGGGCGAGGGGGCGCAGGCCGAGCAGGTCGCCGCTGAGCGCGTCGGCGCGGGGCGGGGGCGCGTCGCGCGCGTCGCGCTCCTCGTCGGCGGCGCGCGCGGCGTCGAGCCAGGCGCGCAGGGCGGCGGGGGGCGGGTCGAGGAGCGGCGGGTGCGCGGTGAGCGCGGCGTCGAGGGGCACGCCGATGGACTTCTCGAACAGCCCGAAGGGGAAGCGCGTGAGGAGGCGCGCGTCCCCCGCCCGGTAGCGCCCGCGGCGGGGGAGGGTGACGGCGTAGCGCCCCTCGACGGGGGCGTCGCCGTGGAGGGCGAAAAAGTACACGCGCCCGCGCCCGCTCGCCGGCGCCCCCCCCGCGGCGCCCACGCGGCGCCAGGGGGCGTCCTCGACGGTGACGCCGAGGGAGGGCCAGCGGCGCTTGAGGTTGCGCGCGCCGAGGGTGACCTCGAAGGGCGCGCCCGCCTGCACGAGCTCGGGGGCGCGGCGGCGGGCGTGGACGAGGGTGAGGTTGAGCGACGACAGGAGCCCGCTGCTGAGAATCAGCGCGAGCATCATGCCGAGGATCAGGTAGAGGAGGTTGTTGCCCGAGTTGGTCGCCGCCACGCCGAGGGCGAGCGCGGTGAGGGAGACGAGCTGCCCCTCGCGCGTGAAGGTGAGGCGCGGCGCCCTGCCGAGGGCCCGCCGCGCCCGCGCCCCGAGCCCGCGCCCCTCGCGGTCTTCTTGGCGCTCTTCTTGGCGCTCTTCCTCACGCATCGCGTTCACCTCCCCGCGCGAGGGCGGCGCGGGCGCGCGGCGAGCAGGGGGCGGGTGAGCGGCGGGTGAGCGGCGAGCGGCGGGCGGCGGGTGAGCGGGGCGCCCGAGCCGCGCTTACCAGCTCGCCTTGGTGACGCCGGGGAGGTTGCCCTTGAGGGCCTCCTCGCGGAGGGCGATGCGGGAGAGGCCGAACTTGCGGTAGTAGCCGCGGGGGCGGCCGGTCATGACGCAGCGGTTGCGGATGCGCGAGGGCGCGGAGTTGCGGGGGAGCTTGGCGATGGCGGCGAGCGCCTCGACCTTGTCCTCCCACTCGGCGTTGGGGTCCTTGACGATGGCGGTCAGCGTGGCGCGCTTCTCGGCGTACTTCGCGGCGAGGGCGATGCGCTTCTCGTTCTTGAGGATCATGCTCTTCTTGGCCATTGGGGGGGCTCTCCAGCGGGTGCGGGTCAACGGGCGGCTTGAATAGGTGATTGAGGCGCGATGATGACCGAGGGCGCGCGGTCTTGCAAGCGAAAAGTGAGGCGCGCCGCCCTCCCCCTCCCGCCTCCCGCCCCCTGCGCCGCTTGAATTCCGCCGCGCTGGTCGCCTAGATAGGGGGGCGTCTTCCCCCTCCTCACTCCGCGGGGTGCCTGTGCTTCCGTTCGATCTAGGCTTCAGTGAGCTCCTGCTGACCGCGCTGGTGCTCTTGTTTGTGGTGGGCCCCGAGGGGATTCCCGACCTGGTGCGGGCGGCGGTGAAGCTGCTCCGCGCGCTCCGGGTGATGGCCAACGAGCTGCGCGAGAGCGTGGCGTTCGATGAGCTCAAGCGCGAGATCCTCGCGCCGCTCGATGAGGTGAAGCGCGACATCAGCGCCCTCAAGGAGGACAACCCGCTGCGCGAGGTGCGGCGCGAGCTCGGTGAGCTGCGCGGGGGGGTGGCGCGCGACCTGGGGCTCCCGGGGGGCGGGCCGCCGGCGCCGGTGACGGCGCCCGCGGGGACGACGGCGCCGCTGACGGCGCCGGTGATGGAGCCTGCGCCGGTGATTGCGCCGGTGATTGCGCCTGCGGCTGCGACTGCGCCTGCGGCTGCGATTGCGCCTGCGGCTGCGATTGCGCCTGCGGCTGCGATTGCGCCTGCGGCTGCGATTGCGCCTGCGGCTGCGATTGCGCCTGCGCCACTCTCGACTCTCGCGCCGCTCGTAGCGCCGTCGGCGCTCCAT
>VGTA01000502.1 GCA_016874875.1 Deltaproteobacteria bacterium
CGAAAAAGCCGCCGCCGAGAAGGCCGCCAAGCCCGCCAAGCCCGACAACAGCGCCGAGCATGCCCGCCACATCGCCGCCGCCAAGCGCGCCATCAGCGCCAAGCAGTGGAGTGTTGCGATTCAGAGCGCCAGCGCCGCCGTCAAGGCCAAGGACAGCGACTGGGAGGGGCTCGCGCTCCTCGGCGAGGCGCACATGGGCGCCGGGCAGCTGGCGCCGGCGATCCAGTCTTATCGGCGCGCCACGCGCTACACGCGCAAGGCGTCGGTGTTTATCGACCTCGGGCAGGCGCAGTTCAAGGCGCAGGACTACAAGGCGGCGCAGTCCACCTGGGAGAAGGCGCGCTCGCTGGCCAAGGGGCCCGAGGTGGCGAAGGTGGACAAGTACCTCAGCATCGTGAGTAAGAAGCTCAAGTGACCACCCAGGTGGCGCTTTTCGGCGGAGCGTTCAACCCGCCCCACCTCGCCCACCTGTTCACCGTGCAGTACCTCCTGCTCCGCCCTGACGTGGACGAGGTGTGGCTCCTGCCCTCCCACCGCCACGCCTTCGGCAAGGAGCTCGCCCCCTTCGAGGCGCGCGTCGACCTCCTCCGCCTCTGCGTGGACGGCGCGCCGCGGGTGAGCATCTGCGAGGTGGAGCGCGAGGAGGGCGCCACGGGGCGCACGTTCGACACCCTCGAGCTGCTGTCGGCGCGCTTCCCCGAGCGCGCCTTCCGCCTCGTGGTGGGCGCCGACAACATCAGCGAGTCGCACCGGTGGCACCGCTTCGGCGACCTCGTGGCGCGCTGGCCGCTCATCGTGCTCGGGCGCCCGGGGCACGAGGCGGCGCTCGACCGCGTGAGCGCGGAGCCGTGGTGCAGCGCGGGGCCCACCCTGCCGAGCATCTCCTCCACGGCGATTCGCGCCGCCCTCCGCGCCCTCGGCCCCGAGGCGCGCGCCGCCCTCGCCCGCGACGGCGACCTCGCGCGCTGCGCCCCCGCCCTCCGCTACGCCATCTCCTGGGTCCCGCCGCGCGCCCTCGCCGCCACCCTCGCCGCCTACGCGATGCCCGCGCGCGAGCCGGTGAGCGGGGTGTGCGTGTGGGGCCAGGGGCGCGCGGGGGGGGCCATCGCTGAGGCGCTCACGCAGGCGGGCGTGCTCACCGACTCGGTGAGCCTCCGCGCCCTGCTCGCCGCCGTCGCCGCCCCCGCCGCGGAGCGCGCGGCGCGCCTCGCGCCCTTCCGCGCGCCGGCGCGCCGCCCCGCGTGGCTGATCGCGGCGCGCGACGAGCTGATCGAGGAGGTGGCCGCCGCCCTCGCCGCCCTGCGCGCCGCCTGGGGCGACGAGGAGGGGGCGCCCTGGGAGGGGGGGCGGGTGGCGCTCCACTGCGCCGGCAGCCGCGGCCCCGAGCTCCTCGCCCCCCTCGGCGCGCAGGGGTCGGCGGTGGCGCAGTGGCACCCCCTGCAGGCGCTGCGCGGGCGCGAGAGCGCCCCAGACCTCGCGGGCGCCGCCTTCTTGGTGTGGGGCGCGCCGGCGGCGATGGAGGAGGGCGGGCGCCTCGCGCGCGCCGTGGGCGGCTGGGCGCTCGAGCCCCCCGCCCGCTTCCAGGCGCAGCTCGCCGCGCGCCCCGCCCTCGCGCGCGCCCTCTACCACAGCGCGGCGGTGCTTGCCTCGGGGCTCACGCTCAGCCTGTTCGGCGCGGCGGTGGAGGTGCTGCGCCGCCTTGGCTGGAGCGAGGCGGAGGCAGCGAGCGCCCTGCGCCCCCTCACGCGCGTGGCGCTCGAGCGCGGCTGGAGCATCGCCGAGGAGGGCGGCAGGCCCCTCACGGCGACGCTGACGGGCCCCATCGCGCGCGGCGACCTCGCGGTGATCGGGCGCCACCTCGAGGCGCTCGCCGACGCCGAGCACGACCTCGACCCCGAGGTGACGGAGGTCTATCGCGCCCTCACCGCCTGGTGCGCGCGCTGGGCGGGGGAGCGCGCCGAGACGAGCGGGGCCTGAGGGGCACGCGTCAGGGCGGCGGTCAGGGCGGCGGTCAGGGCGGCGGCGTCACGCCCGCGCTCGCCCCCGCGCTCGCCCCCGCGCTCACCCCCGCGCCCGCCCCGGCGCTCACCCCCGCGCTCGCCCCCGCGCTCGCCCCCGCGCTCGCCCCCGCGCTCGCCCCGCCCGCCGGGGGGGGAGCGGGGGTGGGCGGCGGGGCCTCGAGGCACGCGGAGTACTCCTCCGCGCACGCCTCGGGGTAGCAGGAGGCGCTGAGGCAGCCGCGCGCCTGCCCGCACAGGAAGAGCGCGTCGCGGAGGTCCTGGTGGGCGGGGTCGACGAGGCGCTGGCAGTCCACGCTGTGGCACAGGAGACTCTGCGCGCAGGTGAGGCGCGCGAGGACGAGCCCGCTCTCGCCGCCCGCGAGCGTGGGGGCGGCGGTGGTGCCGCGGAGCACGAAGGGCTCGCTGCCGTCGAGGCGCACCGCCACTCCGCCCTCCGCGCACGAGTCGGCGCCGCGGGCGTTGATCGCCACCACCGCCGTCTGCCCCGTGGGCGCGGCGAACAGCACGCCGCCGCCCGGCGCCGGGCAGAGCTCCGCGGTGCCGACTCCAAACACGAGCGATTTCGGGAAGACCTCCTGCGGCGCCGCCGCCGCCGCCACGCGCTCAAAGACGCCCTCGCTCACCGGGCGGTAGCCCACCCGCACGAAGCCGCTCACGGCAGCGCGGGAGAGAGGCGAGTAGACGGCGGGGCGCGCGGCGAGGGGCGCGGTCAGCTTGACAAGGGCGAGGTCCGTGTCGGTGGCGCGCGCGTAGTCGGCGGGCATGTACACCGCCTCCACTGTGGAGAGCGCGCGCGGCGCCGGGGCCCCGTCGGCGTACGAGAGGTCCACCCGCGCCCCGCTGAAGACCTCGCCGAAGCCCACGCCGCGCTCAAAGCAGCTCCCCGCCGTGAGCAGCAGATTCGCCGACAGCTGCACCGCCGCGCAGTGGAGCACCCCCGGCCCGCCCCCCTGCCGCGGAATCAGGCGGAGCAGGTAGGAGGCGGCGAGCTGCTCGTCGGTGGGCTCCGGCAGAGGGCCGCGCGCGGGCAGCCACCCCCCCGAGGCCGGCGGCGCCCCCGCGCCGCCCTCGGGGGGGCCCATCTCCACGTCGAGGGTCAGCTGCACCTCATTGCACCCCGCGCCGGCGAGGGCGAGGGCGAGGGCGAGGGCGGGCGCGTGGGCGGGCGCGCGGGGCGTGAGGCGGGCGCCCTCTGGGGCGCGGCGGTCGTGGGCGCTCATCGCGACCTCCTGTGCACGGTGTGGCGGCTACGGGGGCGCCTCAGCGGCGCTTGGGCTTCTTCTTGGGGCGCTTGGGCTGCCTCTGCGCGCGCGGCGCCGCGGGGCGCGCGCCTAGGCGCGTGGCGGCGTCCCCCGCCGTGGGCGCGTCGGCGTCGGCGTCGGCGTCGGCGTCGGCGTCGGCGTCGGCGTCGGCGTCGGCGTCGGCGTCGGCGTCGGCGTCGGCGTCGGCGTCACGCTCGTCTAGGCCCGACATGAACGACAGCAGAGGGTCGTCGTCGAGGTTGAGGGCGTTGCCCTCCAGCGACGGCAGATCCAGCGACGGCAGCTCCAGCGACGGCAGCTCCAGCGACGGCTGCTCCAGCGACGGCTGCTCCAGCGATGGAGCGGGCCTCGGCGGGAGCGACGCGGGCGCGGCGACGCTCACGGGGAGTCCCTGCGGCGGCGCCGCCTCGTCGAGGCCGTCAAAGAAATCGCTGAGGAGGTCATCCTCCTCAAAGGAGGGGATGGC
>VGTA01000503.1 GCA_016874875.1 Deltaproteobacteria bacterium
TGGCGCCTCCACACCACCTCGCACGTGGGCAGGTCCCCAACGGGGCGCCGGAGCCCCTCAGGGCCGCCGAGCGCGACGGCGGCGAGCGCCCCCCAGGCGGCGGCGAGGGGGGTGGCGGCGGGCGCGGCGGCGGGCGCGACGGCGGGGGTGGCGGGCGCGACGGCGGGCGCGGCGGCGGGCGCGGCGGCGGGGGTGGCGGCGAGGGTGGCGGCGGGCGCGGCGGGCGTGGCGCTCGAGAGGGCCTCCGCGGCGTCGCGCCAGGCGCTCGTGAGCGCCACCGAGGCGCTCGCCACGGCGCCCTCCTCACGCCCCTCCCCGCAGCCGCCAGCGCCGCAGCCACCCGCCCCCTCGCGCTCGAGCGTGACGGCGCTGAGGTGCCAGCCGCGCACCTCCTCGCGCGGGGCGGGCGCGCGGGCGATCGCCAGCGCCTCGCGGGCGTCGAGCGCCGCCACCAGCCCCGCCTCCCAGAGCGCGTGGAGCGGGTGCTCCACCCAGTGGAGCGACGCCAGCGCCTCCACCTCGCAGGTGGCGCGCCACTCCCCCTCCACGCGCCGGAGGGCGAGGAGGGCGGTGTAGCGCCCGCGCGTGAGCGCCGCGCGCCACGCCCGCCCCTCCTCAGCGCGCTTGGGGTAGCGCGCGAGCCAGTCCTTGAGGAGCGCGGCGTCGGGGGCGCAGGGGCCGCGCAGGCGCTCGAGCGGGGCGAGGGGGGTGAGGTGCGCGCTGTCGGGCGCCTCGCCGAGCCACCCGCGCAGCGCCGCGCCGCCCTTGAGGTCAACCTCGACGCGCGCGACGCCCTCCGCGCGCGCGACCCAGTCGTGGGGCTCTAGGAGCTCACCGGCGCGGGCGGCGCGGGCGGGCGCGAGGGCGGCGACGGCGCTGAGGGCGGCGAGGGCGCCGAGGGCGAGGTGGACAGCGCGCGCAGCGCGAACAGCGCTCAAGCTGTGGGGGGCGCGGGGGGCGCGGGGGTGCGGGGGGAGGGGGGGCTTCGTGATCATCGCGACTCTGAGTGTGAGGGGGCGAGGGGGCGAGGGGGCGAGGGGGCGAGGGGCGCCCTCCCCGCCGAACGTCACTCCCCATCATGCGTCATTCCTGCGGCGCCGTCTCACACAAACCACCACGCCGCGCCGCGCCCCCCGCGCTCAGTTCACGCACACCAGCGCCTCGCACACCCCGCCCACCCCCTCACACACCTGCCCGCCCGCGCACTCCCACACGCACGCCTCGCCCGCGCCCGGGATGGGGCGGCAGGCGACGCCCCCCGCGCCGGGCTGGCACGACAGGCCCGCCGCGCACTCGTTGCCCGCGCTGCACGCCTCCTCCGCCCCGCGCCGGAGGGCGCAGCGGAGGGCGGAGAGGTCACAGAAATCCTCGGGCTGACAGTTGACGTCGGTGGTGCACTCGCCGCCGCGCGCGCTGCGGGGGCGGCAGGTGTTGCGGCCATCGGCGTTGAAGTAGCAGCCGAGGCCCTCCTGGCACACCTCGGGGTCCACGCCGCCCGTGGGGTGGCACAGCTCGTCGGCGGCGCCGCCCACGTCGCAGAGGAGGGTGACGGGGTTACAGCCGAGCGGGGCGGCGCAGCGGCGCGACGCCACCTCCAGGCAGGGCTCGCCGCGCGCCGGGGGCGTCACGCAGCGCGACTCCTCCCCCATCGCCGCGCAGACAGCGCCGCCGGCGCACTCAAAGGTGGCCTCGCAGCGCTCGCCGAGGGCGGGCAGGGGGGCGCACAGATCGCCGACGCAGCGCAGATCCGCGGCGCACGGGAGGTCAAAGGAGCAGGCGGCGCCGACGGGCTGCCCGGCGCCGCAGGTGCGCGCGCCGGGGTCGCGGATGCAGGCCTGCAGCGCCCCGCACGCCCCCTCCCCCGAGCAGGGCGCCCCAGCGGCGACGGGGGCGCCGCAGCGCCCCTCCTGGCAGCGCAGGTCCGCCGCGCAGTCGTGCGCCTCCTCGCACGCCTCCCCCGCCGCCCCCGGGAGGGCGCACCGCTCCGCGCGGCACACCAGCGACCCGGCGCAGGGCGCGCCGTTGGCGCAGCTGTCGCCCTCCGCCGCCGGCGCCACGCACGCGGAGGCGCCGTCGGGGCTGTAGACGCAGGCGAGTCCGAGGGCGCAGTAGCCGAGCGGGCAGGGCTCCCCGGCGGCGGGGACGGCGACGCAGCGCCCCTCCTCGTCACAGCGCCCGCGCCCCTGCGCGCAGGGGGGCCCCTGCTCCCCCGTCCTGCAGCCCTCGCCCACCGCCGCGGCGTCCGCCACCGGGTTGGCGCAGGCGAGGGGGCGGGCGCTCACGCAGGCGTCGGTGAGGCGCTCGATCTCGCCCACGCAGGCCTCGAGGCCCTCGCTCACCCACAGGGCGCGCCCGTCGGCGAGCACGGCGGCGAGCGGGGAGCCGCTGAGCTCCGCCTCGCACGCCGCCACCCGCTGCGCCGCGCAGTCGGCGGCGTCGGCGTAGGGGCGCACCTCGGGGTTGCAGCCGCAGCGGAAGAGGGCGTCGCAGACGGGGGTGATGGTGCGCGCGCAGAAGGCGCTCGCGCTCCACTCCTCAGGCGCGGCGCCGGCCTGGGCGCCGGCCTGAGTCCCGGCCTGAGTCCCGGCCTGAGTCCCGGCCTGAGTCCCGGCCTGAGTCCCGGCCTGAGTCCCGGCCTGGGCGCCGGCCTGAGTCCCGGCTTGGGCGCCGGCTCGCGGCGCGGGAGCCTCGTCGTCGCAGGCGGCGCAGAGGGGCGTGAGGGGGAGCGCGCAGGAGAGGGCGAGGGCGCGCAGGAGGGGGAGCGCGCGGAGGGGCGAGGGGGGCATGGGGGCTCGCTTGGGTGGGGGGTGTGCGCCTGCATAGCTTTGGAGCGTGCGCGGAGTCAACGCTGAGTCCGATCTGCGCCCGCCCCGCGCCCGCCCCCCGCCCCCCCCCCCCCCGCCCCGCGCCCGCCCCGCGCCGAGCGCCTAAAGCGGAAGTACTTCCGCTTTGCGCGGGGGGCTCACCCCCCGATCACCACCAGATCCCCATCCCGCGCCTCCCGCCGCAGGATCTCCCGCCGGCGCGCGTCATCCCACACCGACGGGCCGCGCCAGTCGAGCGCCACGAGCTGCTCGATCGAAAACCCCAAGAAGGTCGCCGGCGCCCCCGCGCCCTCCGCCGCCTCCACCTCCGCCGGCCACTCCTCCACCACGACCTCAAAGCGCCCGTGATCAAACGGGCGGCCGGGGGGCGGCGCCACGCGCACGAGGCGCTCGCGCAGCCCCTGCGCCTCGTGCTCAAGCGCCCTGTGGATGCAGAAGGGGTTGTTGCCCGCCCGCCCCATCGTGCAGTGCGCCGTCCAGGTGCAGCCGCCGAGGCACACGTCCGCGTAGTAGCAGGTGGCGCAGTAGCCCCACAGGTCCTCCCGCGAGCGGAGGCGGGAGTGGTTGACCTCGGGGGAGTCGCGCATCACGTCCACGATCTTGGCGTGCCCGCCCTGCGACGTCTGCGAGCGCGCCTCGTGGGTGTAGCCGCCCGTGAAGTGGTCCGAGGGGAGCGACGGGCAGCCCTTGATCTTGCCGTCCGCCTCCACCCCCACGCAGTGGCGCCCGGCGTGGCAGCCCGTCCAGTGACTCCCCACCTGCCCGCCATAGCGCAGCACCTCCTCATAGGGCCCAAAGTAGCCCACGTTGTTGCCCGGGAAGAGGCCCACGCCGTGCGGGCGGAGGCGCTCGGTCTTGACCCACGCGAGGAGCGGGAACAGGTCGAGCAGCTCATAGGGCTCAAGGAGCAGGCGGGGG
>VGTA01000504.1 GCA_016874875.1 Deltaproteobacteria bacterium
ACCCCGCCGGCGGCCCCAAGCTCCCCGCCCCCATCACCGTGGAGGCGCAGCTCACCATCAGCGAGGAGGGCGCCGTCACCGACGTGGAGGTGACGAGCCCCCCCGGCCCCCTCGACGCCCTTGTGCGCGAGGCGGCGCGCGGCTTCCGCTTCACCCCCGCCACCTACCAGGGGCGCCCCGTGGCGGTGCGCGTGGGCTTCACCCAGACCCTCACGCCCCCGCCGCCGCGCGCCGTCCTGCGCGGCTGGCTCCGCGAGAAGGGCACGCGCGCCCCCGTGCGCGGCGCCACGGTGGTGGTGAGCGGGGCGGGGGGGGAGGCGCGCCTGGGGGCGAGCGACGAGGAGGGGGCGTTTGAGGTGGAGGCGCCGCCGGGCCCCGTGAGCGTGGTGATCGAGACCTCCTCCCACCTCCCCTTCCGCCAGCGCGAGCGGCTCACGGAGGACGAGGCGCTCACCGTGGGCTACCTGCTGCAGCGCGCGCGCTACGACACCGACGACGCCGTGGTGATCGGCAAGCGGCACCGCGCGGAGGTGGCGCGCACCACGCTCTCGGGGCGCGAGCTGACGCAGGTGCCCGGCACCTTCGGCGACCCCTTCCGCGTGGTGCAGGCGCTCCCCGGCGTCACCACCCCCGTCTCGCTCCTGCCGCTCCCCGTGGTGCGCGGCTCGAGCCCGAGCAGCACGGGCTTCATGCTCGACCAGGCGCGCCTGCCGCTCCTCTTCCACCTGCTCGGCGGCCCCTCCGTGGTCCACCCGCAGCTCCTCGAGGAGATCCACTTCTACCCCGGCGGCGCCCCCGTCGCCTACGGCGGCTACACCGGCGGCGTCATCGACGGCGAGACGCGCGCGGCGCGCCCCGACGAGCGCGCCCTTGACGTGGACCTCAACCTCACGCAGGCGGGCCTCTTTGCGCGCGCCCCCCTCCCCATCAGCGACGTCCGCCTCACCGCCGCCGGGCGCTACGGCTACCCCGGGCTGCTCCTCAGCCTCCTGTCCAACGAGCTGAGCCTCTCCTACTGGGACTACCAGGTGCGCCTCGACGGCGGCGGCGCGCGCGACGGCTGGAGCGTCTTTTCGTTTGGGGCGCGCGACACCGTGTCCACCTACTCGTCCGCCACCCAGCGCCTCGAGCCCACCCTCCGCTACGAGTTCCACCGCCTCGACCTGCGCTACCTGCGCGCCTGGGGCGCCCTGCGCGCGCGCGCCCAGGTGTCCCTCGGGCGCGACGAGACGCAGCTCTCGGTGGCCTCCCCCGCGCTCTCCCAAGACCACGTCACCCCGCGCCTTGAGGGGGAGTGGGAGGCGAGCGAGGCGCTCACGCTGCGCCTCGGCCTCACCGGCGCCGCCCGCCGCGCCACCCTCGGCGCCGCCAGCGACAACGTCACCTCGCGCGCCGCCAGCGCCGCGCAGAGCGAGGCGCTCACCCCCCCCGGCGACACCCTCAGCGCCGGCCTCTACGCCGAGGCGCTGTGGGACGTCACCGACCGCCTCTCCCTCACCCCCGGGGTGCGCGTGGACGGCTGGTCCGACGACACCGCCCAGCACCTCACCCTCGACCCCCGCCTCAACGCCCGCCTGCTCGTGTGGCGCGAGGGCGGCGCCGGCGCCCCCCCCGACCCCGCCCAGCCCCCCCCGCGCGAGCTGTGGCTCAAGGCGGGCCTCGGGCGCTACCACCAGCCCCCGCGCTTCCTCCTGCCCGTCCCCGGCCTCGACCAGCTCCCCCTGCGCTACGGCGTGCTCGCCGCCACGCAGTCGTCGGTGGGGGTGGAGTGGGGGCTCCCCGGGGGGCTCTCGCTCGACCTGCAGGGCTACTACAACGACATGGACCCCGTGGTCTTTGACCTCAGCGTCAACGCCGAGTCGCTGCAGCAGGCCCCCGCCGTCGCCCCCGGCGTCACCGACCCGGCGCGCGTGGGCGAGGAGCTCATCGACCGCCTCGTGACCCCGCAGCGCGGGCGCTCCTACGGGGCGGAGGTCATGCTGCGGCGGCGCTCCTCCGCGGGGGTGTACGGCTGGCTCTCCTACACGCGCTCCCGCAGCGAGCGCCTGCGCGGCGGCGCGTGGGCGCCCTTTGACTTTGACCGCCCTCACATCCTCAACGCCGTCCTCGGCGTCCCCCTCGGGGGCGGCTGGGAGCTCGGCGGGCGCCTGCAGCACCAGAGCGGCGCCCCGGTCTCCACCACGTTCGGCTACAACGAGGGGCGCAAGCAGGGCTTTAGCCGCCTCGACGTGCGCTTTGACAAGCGCGTGGCGTGGCGCGACTGGCTCCTCGACTACTACGTGGACATCCAAAACCTCCTCGTGCTCGCCGAGGAGGTGGCGCCGGGGCAGCGCCTCAGGTTCGTCCTGCCGACGGTGGGGCTCCGAGGGACGCTGTGAGGGCGGGGCGCTCAGGTCTCCAGCAGCTCCTTCAAGAGCCGCTCAAGCCGCTCACGCGCCTCCTCAGAGCGCGGGGGATTACGGCGGCACACGCGCAGCCCCACGAGCTCGTCGGGGTCGGGGGAGAGGAGGTGCCGGCGGTCGCGGTCGCCGAGCTCCCGCGCCACCCGCTTGCCGCCGCGCGCCACATCTGAGCACCACTCCTTGGTGTCGCCGAGCTCGTCGGTGAAGCCCAAGGGGCGCTTGAGGTCCTTGGTCGCCACCTCCCACTCGCGCTCAGAGAGCAGGCGATACCCGCTCGCCCCCACCACCGTCGAGACGCGCCGCTGCGCGCCCTCATGAATCACATACACGGGCTCGAGCCCCTCGAGCTCGCTCAGGCGGTTGCAGTACTCCAGCGCCTCATGCCACTCAAATCCCCCGCGCCAGCCGCGCGCGTACTTGGCCGGGAAGCGCCGCTTGAGCGCCTCCTCTCGCTCCTCTACGGCCCGCCCCTCCACCTCGCCGAGCACGCGCGCCCGCTCCCGGGAGGTCACGCGCCTCGACGCCGCCCACAGCACCTCCTCCCCCTCGTCGTCCTCCACGATCTCAAGGGACAGCGACCGACAGCAGACCTGCTGCGCGATCCTCCCCACGCGCAACGCGAGCTTGGCGTCCACCCCCGCCGCCGTGAGGGCGCGCACGACGGGCCCTAAGGCGTCGAGGCGCCCCTCGAACAACGCGTCTGCCGTGTATTGGCCGCTGGAGTCCAAGAGCCTGAGCGCGCGCTCAAAGAAGCCCACCAGGCCCTCCGCCCGCGCCGGGGCGGTGAGGCTCAGCTCGCCGAGATTCATGACCGACCGCATGAAGGGGCGCTCGGATTCATAAAAGACGACGGTGAGGTTGGGGTGCGCGTGCACCTCTGAGAGCAGGCAGAGCTCCTCGAGGCTAAAGCGCCGCAGCGTGAGCCGCCGCGCCCCCCACAGCGCCGGCGGGATGTCGCCGAGCGCCATGTCGGACGTGCGCTCTAGGACCACCTCGTGCCCCAAGATGAGCGCTATGACCGCCAAGAGCGTGGAGGAGAGCGCCTGCGGCATGCCCGCGAACGACCACTTGATGCGCGCGCCGCGCAGCTCGCCCTTCTTGGTGATCTCGTGCTTGATCACTCGCTTGAGCTCCTGCTGGAGCTCACGCCGCGCCTCCTCGCCGGAGTCGAGGTAGAGCCCGAGCATGAGGTCGAGGGCGTAGCGCGCCTGAGTCGCGTCGCGAGAGTAGATGAGCTGAGACAGCATAGCGCGGGCTCTCCTAGGGGGCGTGGGGGGCGTGGGGGGCGTGGGGGGCGTGGGGGGCGTGGGGGGCGGGGGGGCCGCGGGGGCCGTGGGGGG
>VGTA01000505.1 GCA_016874875.1 Deltaproteobacteria bacterium
GGGGGCGCAGGCCGGGAGCGCGGCGGGGGCGCAGGCCGGGAGCGCGGCGGGGGCGCAGGCCGGGAGCGCGGCGGGGGCGCAGGCGGGCGCAGAGGCGGGGGCGGGCGCAGAGGCGGGGGCGCAGGCGGGCGCGGAGGGCGCCCCCTTCCCCTCTGAGACCCCCTGGCTCTACACCGAGGGCGCGGCGATCTACCAGGAGGGCAGCCCCGGGCGGCGGTGGGTGGGGCGGGGCGTCAACCTCCACGACACGCGCTCGTGCGACGCCTGCGCGTGGAGTCCCCCCAACGTGGAGGAGGTGCTCCGGCGCATCGACGAGGCCACCGACGTGTGGGGCGCCACGCTCCTGCGCCTCAACCTCGAGAGCTACGCCGCCGCCAACGGGCGCCTCCAGTCGCTCGGCGTGACGGAGGACCAGGCGTACCTGCGCGACCTCACGCGCGTGGCGCGCCACGTGGGCGCCAAGCGGGGCGTGTATCTGATGATCAGCCCCTGGCGCGACCCCACCCTCAGCGCTGAGGGCTGGCCCACGGCGCAGACCCGCGCCGCCCTCGCGGCGCTCGCCCGCGCCCTCCACGACGCCTCGTTCGTGATCTTTGCCGTCTCGAGCGAGCCGCGCCAGAACCTCGACGGCGCGCAGGACGCCGCGGCGTGGCAGGCGATGAACGACGCGGTGGAGGCGATCCGCGCCGAGGAGCGCGCGCGGGGGGCGCGCCGGCACCTGGTGGCGGTGCAGGGGACGCGCGATCTCGGGCGTGACCTGAGCTACTACCTCACGCGCCCCATCGCCGCCGAGGGCGGCGCCAACGTGCTCTACGAGACGCACATCTTCAACCCCCGCGCCGACCTCAGCCGCCTCCTCACCACCCCCGCGCAGTCGCTGCCCACCGTCGTGGGCGCCTTTGGGCCCGCCGCAACGCCGCAGCGGAGCATGTCGCTCGAGGACGCGCAGGCGCTCATGGCGGAGGCGGAGCGGCAAGGGGCGTCGTGGGCGGCGTGGACGTTCCATATGCGCTGCCAGACCTCGGCGCTGCTGGTGGACGCGAGCGCCTTTGGGTGCGGGGTGGGGATGCCGCTGCAGCCCACGGAGTGGGGGCAGGCGGTCCTCTCGCAGCTGCAGTCGGCGCGCTGAGCGGGGGGGCGGGGTGCGCCAGGCGCTCGTCGCGCGGCTCCTCTACGCCGGCGCCCTCCTCTACGCCCTCGCCGTGGCGCGCGACGCCCAAAGCGGCCTCAGCGCCGACCTCGCCGCGCGGGGCCTGTGGCGCCGGCACGAGGCGCCCCGCCCCGACGGCGCCGCGCTCCTGATCGACGCGCGCCCCGCCCCCCTCGCCGCCGAGCTCCGCGCGCGCTTCGGCGACGCGCTCGCCGCCCGCCCCCCCCTCGCCGACGAGGACCTCGCCACCCCCGCGCGCGCCGCCGCCGCCCTCGGGGGAGCCGGGGCGCCGGCGCCCTGGCGCGGGGGGGCGCGGGCGCTGCCTGAGGGGGCGGAGGTGGCGCTCGTGTGGGCGGGGGAGGGGGCGCCGCGCCTCGTGGTGGGCCGCTACGACGGGCGCTGGGTGTGGGTGAGCCCCGACGGCGTGCGCCTCGGCCCCGCGCCCCTCGCCTGGGAGGGCGCCCCCGCCCTGCCCCTCCCCGCGCTCCGGGGGGCGCGGTGGTGAGCGCCCCCGCCCCCGCCCTCACCCCGGCGCTCCGCTGGGCGCTCGCCACCGCCGCCGGCTGCCTCAACGGCGCCGCGTTCGTCTACTGGGGGCCCCTCGCGCTCCTCGCCAACGCCCCCCTCCTCTGGGCGCTCCGGTCGGCGGCGGGGGCGCGCGAGGCGTGCGGGCTCGGCGCCTGGGTGGGCTTCCTCGGCGGCGTGCACATCTTTGGGGTCTTGGGGTACGGGTGGTGGATCTTTTGGGCCTTTAGCGCCTACACCGCCAGCCAGATGACCGCCTTTGGGTGGGTCACCCACCGCGGCTGGGCGCGCGCGCCGAGCCCGCGCTACGCCGTGGCGCTCCCCGCCCTCATCTGGACCCTCACCGAGTGGGCGCGCACGGTGGGGCCCGTGGCGCTGCCGGCGAGCTACGCGGGCTGCGTCGCCGACGTCGCGCCGCTGCGCCCCCTGCTCTCGTGGGCGAGCGCGTGGGGGGAGCTGGGGGTGAGCGCCCTCATCGCGCTCACGGCGAGCGCCCTCGCCGCCCTCGCCGAGCCGCTCTGGCGCCCCACCGCCGGCGCCCGCGCCCGCCGCCGCGCGGGCCTCGAGGCGCTCACGCTGGTGGGTGCCCTGTGGGGGTGGGGCGCCCTCGCCCCCGCCGCCGTGGAGGGGGAGCCGCTGCGCGTGGCGGGGCTGCAGGGCGGCTTCTCCAACGCCCACTACGAGGCGGCGAGCGCCGACCCGCTCCTGAGCGCGGAGCTGCTGAGGACCTACGAGGCGCTCATGGGGCAGGCGGCGGCGGCGGGGGCTGATCTGGCGGTGTGGGCGGAGAGCGCCGTGCGCGCCCCGCTGCTCACCACCCCCGCCCTCCGCGCCCGCCTCCTGCCCCGCGGCCCCGGGGCGCCGTGGGTGGTGGGCGGCGTGGCGCACACCGACCCCGACGGGCGCAGCTACAACCTCGCGGTGTCGATGCGCGAGGGGGAGCTCGTGGACCGCTACGCCAAGGTCAAGACCGTGCCCGGGGTGGAGGCGCGCTTCACGCGCGGCGACGCGTGGCGCCCCGTGCAGACGCGCTGGGGGCCCGTGGGGGTGCTCATCTGCTTTGAGTCGATCTACCCGCACGCGGGGCGCGCGCTCGCCTTGGGCGGCGCGCGCCTCCTCTTGGTCCTGAGCAACGACGCCGGCTTTGGGTTCACGCCCATCAGCCACCACATGACCAACCGCGCCATCGTGCGGGCGGTGGAGCTGGGGCGCTGGGTGCTGCGCGTGGGGCAGTCGGGCATCACAGCGCTCATCAGCCCGCGCGGGGAGTTGGTGGCGCGTCTCGAGCTCTTTGAGGCGCGCGCGCTGGTGGGGGAGGCGCGCCTGCGGGACTCGCTCACGCCCTACGCGCGCTGGGGACTGTGGTGGCTGTGGGGGGTGGCGGCGCTCCTGCTCGCCCCCGAGCTCCGCGGGCGCCGCGCGCCGCCCCGCGCGAGGCGGCTTGTGTTTGGGCGCGCGCCTGACGCATCTTCTGAGCCGCCCTCGGCGCCCTGAGCGCCCTCACGCAGGAGTCCCCCATGACCGCCCTCCCCCCGCTGCCCCAGCGCCGCGCCCCGCGCCCTGCCGCCCGGCCCCTCCCGCGCGCCGCCCTCGCCCTCGCCCTCGCCGCCGCCCTCGCCGCCTGCGATGACGCCGCGCCCCCCGCCGGAGAGCGCGCGGGGGCCGGGGCGGGGGCGCAGGCGGGCGCGGCGGGGGCGCAGGCGGGCGCGGCTGGAGCGCAGGCGGGCGCGGCGGGGGCGCAGGCGGGGGCGCAGGCGGGGGCGCAGGCGGGGGCGCAGGCGGGGGCGGCGGGGGCGCAGGCGGGGGCGCAAGCGGGGGCGCAGGCGGGCGCGGCGGGGGCGCAGGCGGGGGCGCAGGCGGGAGCGCAGGCGGGGGCGCAGGCGGGCGCGGGGGCGGAGGCGGGGGCGCAGGCGGGCGCGGCGGGCGGCGCGGAGCCCGCCGCCGCCTTAGAGGACATCCCCCTCGACGGGCTCACCCTCGACGATTTCGCGCCCCTCGACGCCGCCCCCGCCGCCGCGGACTGCGAGCCCGTCTCCTTGATCTACCCCGAGGCGGGGGTGGTGA
>VGTA01000506.1 GCA_016874875.1 Deltaproteobacteria bacterium
ACTGCTCAAAGGCGCGGAACACGGTGGTGCGCGTCACGAGCAGCTGCTTGTGAATCGACAGCGCCGCCGCCTGCGAGAGCCCCGCCGCGCCGCTGTTGAGCGAGATCATGTGGCGCGTCTTGCCCAACGGGACGGCGAAAGTGGCGAAGGTGAGGCGCGGCGTGCGCTCGGCGAGGAGGCTGATGAGGTAAAACGAGTTCTCGATCTGCGGGATGGGCCCAAACGAGCGCAGCTGCAGGCGCGAGATGCGGGTGTCGTAGGGCGTGAGCCCCTTGTCCTCCGCCTTCATGTCATAGGACTGCATCAGCTGCCCCACCACCGAGAAGCGCATGTTGGGAGCCCCGCGGCACACCTGCACGCTGCTGTCGAGCTGACAGCCGAGGTCCTCGCAGTCGGTCTTGCCGTCGCCGTCGTTGTCGACGCCGTCCGCGCAGAGGTAGTCGTTGCGCTCGCCGTCCACGTCGCCGCCCTGCCCGATGAGGTCGCGGGGGTCACCTGTGTCCCCCAGCCCCCCCCCCGGCTTCACCGCCGCGCCCGCCCCCTCCTGCCCGGCCCCCTGCCCGGCGCCCGCCTCCCAGGAGCCCCCGCACACGGTGATCGTCTCCACCTGACAGTCCTGGTCCTCGCAGTCCATCACCCCGTCGTCGTCGTTGTCCACCCAGTCGCTGCAGCGCGCGTTGGAGCTCTCCGGCGCGCCGTCTTTTTGGCAGTTGGGGGCGGCGGCGCAGTCAGCGTCGGCGCAGTCGGGCACGGTGTCGCTGTCGTTGTCGACGCCGTCGGCGCACTGGACCTCGTGGGGGGCCTCGCTGGGGGCCTCGCGGGGGGCTTGGGCCCAGGCGGTGGAGGAGAGCGCGCAGAGGAGGGCGCCAGAGAGGGCGCCAGGGAGCGCGCCGAAGAGCGCCGAGAGGGCAGGCGTGGGGCGTCTGCCCGCAGAGGAGTATGTCACGAGAGGCTCGCTCGGAGTGAGGGGGCGTAGGGGAGCGCAGGGGCGTAGGGGAGCGCAGGGGCGTAGGGGAGCGCAGGGGCGCAGGGGAGCGCAGGGGCGCAGGGGCGCAGGGGGGCGCAGGGGGGCGCGGGGGCGCAGGGGGGCCCTCACTCGCAGACCCCCAGCTGACTCGCGCAGGCGGTCACGAGGGGGTTGTAGCTGCAGTCCCAGTCGGCGCAGTCCACGAAGCCATCCTCGTCGTTATCCACGCCATCGCTGCAGCGGAGGTCCACCTCCTCCGCCGAATCGCCCACGCTCTCCTGGCAGGCGGCGCGGACGGCGAGGTCAAAGGCGCGGCGGCATGAAAAATCGGCGCAGTCCACAAAGCCGTTGCCGTCGTTGTCGAGCTCGTCGCTGCAGCGCTCGTAGGTGCTCTCGAGGCGCTCGGCGCAGTACGCCGCCACGGCGGCGTCCTCGCTCCGGCTGCACGAGTAGTCGGCGCAGTCCACAAAGGAGTTGCCGTCGTTGTCGAGCCCGTCGCTGCACTTCTCAAGCGTCGTCTCGCTGATGGACGCGCAGTAGTCGAGCACGGCGGCGTCTTGGCTGCGGCTGCATGAGAAATCGGCGCAGTCCACAAAGGAGTTGCCGTCGTTGTCGAGCCCGTCGCTGCACTTCTCGAGCGTCGTCTCGCTGATGGACGCGCAGTAGGCCAAGATGGCGGCGTCTTGGCTGCGGCGGCATGTGTTGTCGGCGCAGTCCACGAACCCGTTGCTGTTGTTGTCGAGGCCGTCGCTGCAGCGCTCGAGCGACGCCTCGGTGACGGTGGCGCAGTAGTCCAAGATGGCCTGGTCTTGGCTGCGGCTACAGGAGAAGTCATTGCAGTCCACATAGCGGTTGTCGTCGTTGTCCACGCCGTCGCTGCACCGCGCCAGCGTGTTCTCCGCGCCCATCTCCGCCGGCGGGCGCGCGCCGCCGCTGGGGCAGAGGGCGGCGCACTCGTCGTCGGCGCAGTCCGCCTGCCCGTCGCGGTCGTTGTCAAAGCCGTCGGCGCAGAGCTCGGGGCTGTCCTCGCGGGTGAGGCAGACCGTCACGAACAGCCCCTGGCTACAGCCAAAATCGGCGCAGTCAGCGAAGCCGTTGCCGTCGTTGTCGTAGCCGTCGCTGCAGGACTCGTTGGTGAACTCGCGCCCACAGCAGAGCTCCGCGATCTGCTGACACTTGCGGTCCCCGCAGTCAAAGTTGCCGTCGTCGTCGTTGTCCTGCCCGTCGCTGCACAGCGCGAACGAGACCTCCGCGGCCACCACGGGGTCGAGGGGGATAAAGACGCCGCAGAGGGTGGAGCGCTGCACGCAGTCCACGTCGGCGCAGTCGACGAGGCCGTCGTTGTCGTTGTCGACGCCGTCGCCGCAGGAATCGTCGTCGAGCTCATAGCCCATGGCGGGGAGGAAGGGCGTCTTGAACTCACACGCGGCCAGCGCGAGCGCGGCGGCGGCGAGCGGCGCGCGCCAGGGGCTCACTTGAGGCACACGGCGCGCGCCGCGCCAAAGCGGCGGCGGAAGTCCACGTACACCATGCAGCTCTTGAGGTCGCTCTTGGCGGCGTCCACCCAGCCCTCGGCGGCCAGCTGATCGAGGGCGCCCTGGGCGCCGGCGCGGTGCGCCTCGTCCTTCCACGACACCTGAGCGAACGCCTCCGCGCCGTCCATGTAGGCCTTGACGAGCGCGGCGCGCTCCTGCTCGGAGTAGGCGGCGAGCCAGGCGCCCCCCTGGGCGCGGCGCGAGAGGCGCGCGGCGAGGCGCGCCACGCGGTCCTCGAGGGAGGGCCGCCAGCACACGTCCTGGCACTCCTCGTAGGTGTCCTCGTGCCTCCACTTGAGCGAGTGGCCGTCCACCACCGACACGAGGCGGTTGTAGGTCTTGCCGTCATGCCCGCCCCCCTCGTCCACCGAGTGGATGGACGTGAGCACGTACTCCGGCACCCCGTGCGCCCAGATGCCCCGCTTGTGCGCGATCGCCTCCCGCTGCGCCGCCACGTCGCTCGCCTCCGCGCCCTCCTCGGTGACGCTCATGGCGTGGGCGAAACCCTTGCGAATCTGGTCATTGGACAGATCCTCGCAGCGCCACAGGATGCGCCCGTAGGTGTCCTTGGAGAGGTCGGGGGAGACGCAGCTCCACTGCCCCTTGCGGGCGTTCATGGTGCCCATCTTGGCCACCACGTAGAGCTCCTTGGCGGTCCAGGCGCCCCACGAGTGGACGGGGCCGTAGCTCTCGAGGGTGTTGAAGCCCGCCAGGCGCGCCTTGGTGTCCTTGAGGTCGCCGGCGAGGACGCGGAAGCTGTCGCCGTCGTTAAAGAACACAGGGTAGTCTTTGCCGTTGAGCGCGGCGCGCGTGGAGGGCGGCGCCGCGAGGGCGCTGAGGGCGCTGAGGGCGCTGAGGGCGCTGAGGGCGCTGAGGGCGCTGAGGGCGCCTAGGAGCCGAGCGCGCCGAGCGATCCGGCGAGGGAGAGAGGGGGTGCGCATGGGCGGGCTCTTTTCTGGCGCGTGGCGCGCGGCGGTGTCGAAGGGGCTAAGTACGAAGCCCCCCGCGGGATGTCAAGCGCAGGAAATCGCCCTGCGCCCGCGCCCCCCAGCGCCCCCCCGCCCGAGCGCCCATGAGGACTCGCCAGAGAGTTCGCGCGATGGAATAAGACCTGCTAGATTCCCTGTCCGCCCCCCCGCCCAGCCGCCCAGGAGACGACGTGAGCACGCCCGCGCCCCCCCCCCCCCCCCCCCCCCCCCCCCCCCCCCCCCCCCCCCCCCCCCCCCCC
>VGTA01000507.1 GCA_016874875.1 Deltaproteobacteria bacterium
GAGGGCGATGGCGAGGGCGCGGGCGAGGGCGCCGCGGAGGGCGCGGGCGCGGCGGCGGGCGAGGGCGAGGGCGCGGGCGCCGCGGAGTGAGCGGGGGTCAGCGCGAGAGCTGAAACCCCACGTCTCGGTCGTAGGTCCTCACGTGCAGGACGCCGAGCTCGTCGAGGGCGAGGCGCTCCGGGCCGCTCTTGAGGGGCGTCTTGGCGAGGATCTCCCCCGTGTGGCGGCTGAGCTGGTAGAGCAGGTCGGGCTCTCGGGTGAAGCCGTAGCCCGTGATGAGCACGTCGCCCACGAGCAAGAAGCCCTCGGCGTTGGAGACCAACGGCGGGCTCCGCCAGAGGGGGGCGCCGCGCGCGGTGTAGGCGTAGATGCGCGCGTTGTCGCCGCCGGTGGCGCGGGCGTAGGTCTTGTGCGCCACCGACACGTAGAGCGCGCCGTCGCGCGCGAGGGCGTGGTGCACGTAGGCGACGGCGTGCGCGTCGGGGGCGCTGAGGGCCTTGAGCTGCGCGCTGAGGTCCACGCGCGCCAGCTCCTCCCCGCTCGCCGCGTAGAGCGCCACCGCGCTCACGGGCGCCCACGCGGCGCCCGCGAGGGGCGCGCCGTAGAGGGCGACGATGGGGGCGTCGAGCCCCTCGCGCACGGTGGCCACCAGCGCGCGCGCGTCGAGCGCGGTCGCCACGAAGGGGAAGAGGCACGCGCTCTCCGCCGCTCCCCGCCGCCCCCCGCCCCGCCCGTGCGCCGCCGCCCAGCGCTCCTCGTCGGTGACGCCGTTGGGGCGGTCGTAGAGCCGCTTGAGCGTGAACGGCTTGGGCGTGAGCGGCTTGGGCGGGGGCGGCGCTGGGGGAGGGGGCTCGGCGTAGGCGAGGGGCGCCGCCCCTAGGGAGAGCGCGAGGAGCGCGAGGAGCGCGGGGCGCCCGAGGGGGGCGCGCCGCGCGCCGCGCTTGTGGCTTGGAGATCTGATGTTGAGCTGTATGATCACACCGCCGCAGACCTGGTCTTGTTTTTGAGCGCCATCGGCGAGGAGAAGCATGCTGCCCACTCAGCACCACCGCAAGGATTTTGAGGATTTTGAGGATTTTGACCCCCGCGCGCGCCACGAGGCGCTCCTGCGTGAGTGCGCGGGCCTCGCGCCCGTCCCGTGCGCCGTGGTGCACCCCTGCGACCCGGGCTCCCTGGAGGGGGCGCTGGCGGCGCACGCGGCGGGGCTGATTCGCGCCACGCTCGTGGGGCCGGCGGAGAGAATCGCCGCCGTGGCGCGCGGGCTGGGGGCGGACCTCGCGGGGGCGGGGGTGGAGGTGCTCGACGCGCCCCACAGCCACGCCGCCGCGGAGCTCGCCGCGCGCCTGGCGGCGGAGGGGGGGGCGCGGGCGCTCATGAAGGGCAGCCTCCACACCGATGAGCTGATTCGGGCGGTGGTGACGCAGCCGGGGCTCCGGACGGGGCGGCGGATGTCGCACGTGTTTCGCTTTGATGTGCCCATGTACCACAAGCCGCTCTACATCACCGACGCGGCGCTCAACATCTCCCCCTCCCTCTCCGAGAAGGTGGACATCGCGCAGAACGCCATCGATTTTGTGCGCGCGATGGGCGTTGAGGCGCCGCGGGTGGCGATTCTGGCGGCGGTGGAGACGGTGAATCCGAGCATGCCGTCCACCCTCGACGCGGCGGCGCTGTGCAAGATGGCGGAGCGGGGGCAGCTGCGCGGCGGGGTGCTCGACGGCCCGCTCGCGTTCGACAACGCCATCTCGCGCGAGGCGGCGCGGGTCAAGGGGATCAGCTCTCCGGTGTCGGGGGAGGTGGACATCCTCCTCGCCCCCGACATCGAGGCGGGCAACATGCTCGCCAAGCAGCTCGAGTACCTCGCCGGCGCCACCTGCGCGGGGGTGGTGCTCGGCGCGCGGGTGCCCATCGCCCTCACGAGTCGCGCCGACGCCGCCACGGCGCGCGTGGCGTCCGCCGCCCTCGTGTCGCTCCTCGCCCACCGCCGCGCGCCCGCCGAGGGGGCGCGGTGAGCGCCGTCCTCACGGTCAACGCGGGGTCGTCGAGTCTCAAGTTCGCCCTCTATCCGCTCCTTGGGGCCGCCGAGGGCGCCAACCCGGCGGCGCGGGTGGGCGCGCCGGCGCTGGCGGGAGTCGTTGAGGGCCTCGAGCCGCGCGGGGCGCCGCGCCTGCGGTGGCGCGCGGGGGCGGAGGAGGGCGCGGAGGCGGTGGCGGCGGAGGGGGGCGAGGGGCCGTTCGACGCCGCCCTGCGCGCCACGCGGGCGCTCCTCGGCGCGCGCCTCGCGGGCGCGCCGCTGGCGGCGGTGGCGCACCGCGTGGTGCACGGCGGCGAGCGGTGGCGCAGGACCGTGGCGCTCACCCCCGCGCTCCTCAACGAGCTCGACGCCCTCTGCCCCCTCGCGCCGCTGCACCAGCCCCACAACCTCGCCGGCGCGCGCGCGTGGATGAGCGCGCTGCCGGGCGTGCCGCAGGTGGCCTGCTTCGACACCGCCTTCCACGCCACCCTGCCGCCCCTCGAGACCACCCTCGCCCTCAGCGCCGAGGCGCGCGCGGGGGGCGTGCGCCGCTATGGCTTCCACGGCCTCTCGTACCAGTACGTGAGCGAGGCGCTCGCGCTGCTCACCCCGCGCGGCCTCGGGCGGGTGGTCATGGCGCACCTCGGCAACGGCGCGAGCGTGTGCGCGGCGGTGGGCGGTGAGAGTCGCGCCACCTCCATGGGCTTCTCCGCCCTCGACGGGCTGATGATGGGCACCCGCTGCGGCGCCCTCGACCCCGGCGTCCTGCTCCACCTCCTCGCCCGCGGCTGGGACGCCGCCCGCCTCGAGCGCCTGCTCTATCGCGAGAGCGGCCTCCTCGGCGTCTCGGGCGAGAGCGCCGACATGCGCGCCCTGCGCCAGAGCGGCGGCGCGGGCGCCGCGCTCGCCGCCTCCCTCTTCGCCTATCGGGTGCGCCGCGAGGTGGGCGCGCAGGTGGCGTGCGTGGGCGGCCTCGACGTCCTCGCGTTCGCCGGCGGCATCGGCGAGCGCGACCCTGTCTTGCGCGCGGAGGTGTGCGAGGGCCTCTCCTTCCTCGGCCTCTCGCTCGACCCCGCGCGCAACGCCTCCGCCGTGGGCGCCGACCCGCGCCCGATTCACGCCCCCGAGAGCGCGGTGGAGGTGTGGGTGGTGCCCACCGACGAGGGGCGCGTGGCGGCGGTGGAGGCGGTGGCGGCGCTCGACCTCTAGCGGCGCCGGGCTAGCGGCGCCGGGCGATGATTTTTTAATCAATCAAAAAACCTAACCTGCGATAAATATCCCATACCGAATGTCAGGTTTTTATTTGATTAAAAATAAGCCCCCGCGCCCCCGCCCGCCCGAGGAGGGGGCGGCGCGGTGGTTTTTTGCGCTCAAAAGGCGCAGCGCGCCCTGCCCTTGCATCGGCATAGGCGGGCGCCTTAAGCCGCAGCGCGCAGAGCCCCGCGAGCCCTACTCTGTTCAGCCCCCACGCCGCTCAAGCCGGACCCGCGCGCGGCGAGGGGGGCGGCCGGGAGCCGCGAGGAGCGCCGGCGACCCACCACCCGCGCCGCGCCAGGAGGCTCCCCCCATGCACGAAGCCCTGTCCATCG
Source organism: Deltaproteobacteria bacterium (assembly GCA_016874875.1). Classification (GTDB taxonomy): domain Bacteria; phylum Myxococcota_A; class Bradymonadia; order UBA7976; family VGTA01; genus VGTA01. The sequence continues at coordinate 3,604 of VGTA01000507.1, forward strand.
CCTTCTTCCTGATCGGGGGCGTCTTCTACGATATTTGCGTTGGACGAGGGTGGCGAAGGAGCCTGCTCATCGCCGCCCTGCTCGGAGGCTTCGCCTACCTCAGCCGCCTAGACACCGCCCC
>VGTA01000508.1 GCA_016874875.1 Deltaproteobacteria bacterium
CTCGGCAAAGGACTTGATCTTGTCCCAAAAGCCCGCCTCGGAGTAGGAGGCGGCGTGCTCGGGAGTCGGCTCGGGGGCGCTTGAGTGGCTCATGCGGGAGGCTCTCTGGGTGGGTGGAGGAGGGGAGAAGAGGCTCGACGATTCGACGCCCAAAGGAGAGCTAAGCTCACGCGCTTAAATGTCAACAACCCACATAGCACAAAGCAAAGAGAAAGGTGAACACAGCGAACAGTCAACGCTGCGGGCTGTCACCCCTCACCCGTCACCCGAACACACGAGCGCGACCCACATCGCCCTACTCCACCAAGCGCGCCCCCGCCCCCGGCGCGAGCGTGAGCACGTCGAGGGCGCCGGGGACGGCGCGGAGGGCGCGCTCCACGCGCGGCGCGTCGGAGGGGGCGCAGAGGACCTTCACGTGGGGCCCGGCGTCCATCGTGGCCCACGCGCCCACGCCGGCGCGGCGGAGGGCGACCACCGCGTCGAGCAGGTCGAGGCTCACGCCGCGCAGGTAGCGGAGGGGGGGGCGCGCCGCCCAGGCGCAGGCGTGCATCTTGTAGGTGGAGCGCTCCATCACCTCCCCCAGCGCCTCTAGGTCCCGCGCCGCCACGGCGCGCGTGGCCTCCTCGAGGTCGGCGGGGTGGTCGCGCACCCACGCCTCATAAAAGGGGCTGGTCTCGCGCGTGAGTCCCATGCCGTCTCGCGAGGAGGTCTCTTTGGGGCCCTTGCTCACCACGCCCACGAGCAGCGCGAGGGGCCACTCGTGGGGGGCGGCGAGCTGGCGCAGGGCGCGCCCGCTCTCCTCGAGGCGCACGAGCCCCCCGAGGAGCGAGCGCGGCGCGGAGCCGGAGCCCACGCGCACCGCCTCGAGGAGCGCGGCGGGGAGGGCGCCGCGCGCGGGGTCCCACCCGCCCAGCCCCGCCGCCGCCCACGCCGCCAGCCCCAGCGCCGCCATGCCGCTGGCGGAGCTGGCGAGCCCGGCGGCGGTGGGCACGGAGTTGTGACTCTCCACGAGCGCCCCCCAGCGCGCCCCCTCCCCCCACGCCGCCGCCCGCACGCGACCCAGCAGCCGCTCCACCTTGGCGTCGGGCGCCGTCACGCCGTTGAGGGTGAAGGAGTGCGGCGCGCCCTCCTCCCAGCGCACCTCGGTGCGCGAGCCCCACGGCGAGAGCGTGAGCGAGAGACTCCCCACCGCGGGCAGGTTGAGGTCGTCGTCGCGCTTCCCCCAGTACTTGACGAGGGCGATGTTGATGCCCGCCTCCGCCGCCGCCCGCCGCGCCCCCGCGCCCCCCTCCGCCGAGCTCCCCATACGCCACCTCCTCAGCGGCCGCGCGCCGCCGCGATGATGTTGATGATGTCTTGACCAAAGTTCGCCCACTTATGAGGCCCCACGCCCTTGATCTGCAAGAACTCATCGCGCGTCCTCGGCTGACGGCTCACGAACGCCTCCAGAATCTCATTCGAGAACACCACGTAGGGCGGCACCTGCCGCGCGCGCGCCTGCTCCGTGCGATAGCGCCGCAGGGCGCCGGCGAGGTCCCCCTCCTCCAGCGCCGCCGCCACCGCCTCCGCCGCCTCGCCTAGCGCGCTCGCCGCGCCCGCCTCGCCCGCCGCGCCCCCCCGCGCCCGCCGCGCCCCCCCGCCCGCCGCGCGCCCCCCTGCCGCGCCCGTCGGCGCCGCGCGCCCCGCCGCCGCCGCGCGCCACCCGCCGCCCGCCTCAGCGGGCGTGGGCGCGGTCGCGGGCGCGGGCGTGGGCGCGGGCGCAGCAGCGCGGGCGCGCAGCGCGGGCGCAGCGGCGGGCAGGGAGGGGGGCAGCGCCCCGCGCTCGCGCGCCCGCTCCGCGCTCACCCACTGCGCGCGCAGGCGGCACGTGAGGGGAGCCGCCCCCTGCATCACGGCGTAGCCGGCGGGGGTGATCTGCAGGGTCTTATAGGTGGTGCGCTGCCCGTCGCGCTGAGAGTGGTCGAGGGCGCAGAGCCCGTGCGCCGTGAGCAGCTTGAGGAGCTCGTCGCAGCCGCTCTCGCCGAGGTGCGACAGGATCCCCCAGGTGCTCAGGCGCCGCAAGAAGGTCTGCCCCGCCTCCTGCTCCGCGCCCACGAGCATCGCCACCACCTTCTTGCCCCCGTAGTAGCCGCCGGCGCGCGCCACCCCCGAGAGCGCCTTGCGCGCCACGCGCAGCTCGTCGTCGCTCACGTCCCCCTCCGCGAACCCCTCGCGGCGCAGGAGTCCCTCAGCGCACCGATCGCAGCGCGCCCCCTCCGGGCAGCGCTCCGGGCGGTCCTCGCCGAAATAGGCGAGCAGGTGCGAGTGGCGGCAGCCCGCCCCCTGCGCGAAGCGGAGCATCGCGTCGTGCATCGACAGCTCGCGCTCGCGGTCGCGGTCGATCTCGTCGAGGCGCAGCGGCGTCTGCGCCACGCTCGCCACGTGCGACCACTCGGGGGAGGGCAGCCACTGCGACGACCACGACTCCGAGCCCGCCACCCCCACCCGCCGCAGGTGCCGGAGCGCCGCCCCCGCCTCGCCGCTCTTGAGGTCGCGCACCTCCTGCTCGAGCGCGTCCGCCGTGGCGCCCCCCGCGCGCAGCCGCGCCCACACGCGCTCAAAGACCTCGAGGGTGGGGTAGCTCTGCTTGATGAGGTGGTGGTGCGTCATGCTGTCGCCGAGGGTGTAGAGCAGCACGCAGCGGGCGGGCTGGCGGTCGCGCCCGGCGCGCCCCACCTCCTGGTAGTACGCCTCCACGGTGCGCGGCAGGTCCACGTGCACCACCGCGCGCACGTCGCCGCGGTCCACGCCCATGCCAAAGGCGTTGGTGGCCACCACCACGCGCGCCTCCCCCGACATAAACCGCTCCTGCTGGCGCGCGCGCTCCTGGTCGCTCAGCCCCCCGTGGTAAAAACACACCTGCTCGGGGCCCAGGGCGGCGGCGCAGAGGTCGGCGTAGCGCTCCACCGACTTGCGCGTGCTCGCGTAGAGAATCAGCGCCCCCGCGCCCCCCTGCTCGCGCAAGAAGCGCCGCAGGAGCTGCTCGCGCTCCTTCTCGCCGCTGCACAGGTGCGCCTCCAAGAACAGGTTGGGGCGCAGGAAGCCCGCCACGTGCACCTTCGCCTGCGGCACGCGGAGGGTGTCGATGATGTCCTGGCGCACAAAGGGCGTGGCGGTGGCGGTGCAGGCGAGCAGGCGCTCAGGGCGAATCTCCGCCACGTAGCGCCCGAGCAGCGCGTAGTCGGGGCGGAAGTCGTGCCCCCACTGCGAGATGCAGTGCGCCTCGTCGATGGCGAACAGGGCGGGGCGGAGCTCGGCCATGAGCTGCACAAAGCCCTCGCGCTGAAAGCGCTCCGGCGCCACATAGAGCAGCTTGAGCTCCCCGCGGCGGAGGGCGGCGGTCACATCGCGCTGCCGCTCGGCGCTGAGGCTGCTGTTGAGGTAGGCGGCGGGCACCCCGCGCGCGTTGAGGGCGTCCACCTGGTCCTTCATCAGCGAGATCAGGGGCGAGATGACCACCGTGAGGCCCGGCAAGACCACCGCGGGCAGCTGGTAGCACAGACTCTTGCCGGCGCCGGTGGGCATCACCGCGAGCGTGGGCGCGCCGGCCATCACGGAGTCGATCACGGCGCGCTGCCCGCGCTGGAAGTCGCTAAAGCCAAAGTGCGCCCTGAGGGCGTCCACGAGCGGGTCCCCCTCCGTAGACGCGAGGGGCGGGGCGGGGGGCAGGAGGGGGGGCGGGGGG
>VGTA01000509.1 GCA_016874875.1 Deltaproteobacteria bacterium
CTCAGACGCCGCGCCCTCAGACGCCGCGCCCTCAGACGCCGCGCCCTCAGACGCCGCGCCCTCAGACGCCGCGCCCTCAGACGCACAGCTCGCCGACGCGGACCTCGCCGACGCGGACCTCGCCGACGCGGACCTCGCCGACGCGCTCCTCGCCGACGCGGACCTCGCCGACGCGGACCTCGCCGACGCGCTGCTCGCTGACGCGGCGCTCCCGCCGCCCCCCTGCGACCCGCCGCTCACCCTCACCCCCGCCTCCGCCGCGGCGCTCCCCTACGACCTGCTGGTGTTTCGCGGGGCGGGGGGCGGGGGGCGGCGGCGGCTGCGGCTGGCGGAGGCGCCCTCGGGGGGGATTCTGAACGCGCGCACCGGCGTGTACCTGGCGGGGGACACACGCGGCGTGCGCGACGTGGTGGAGCTGACGGATGATTCCTGCGAGGGGGTGGCGCGCGCGGAGGTGCGCGTGGTGGAGCCCATCTCGCTGCTGCCGCGGCGGGCGCGGGTGGGGCGCGGGCAGCGCTTTACGTTTGAAGTGGAGGGCGGCTCGGGGCAGTACGCCTTCTCGGCAGGGCGCCTGCTGAGCGGGGGGAGCGTCTCGGCGCAGGGGGAGTACGTGTCGGGGGACACGCTGGCGGAGGACACCTTGGTGGTCACCGACGCGCTGACGGGGGAGCGCGTGGAGGCCACCGTGGAGGTGTCGCAGAGCGCGCGCCTCGCCGTCAGCCCTCAGCTGCTGTGGGCGCCGCTCGACTCGCGGGCGGAGCTGCGCGTCACGGGGGGGAGCGGCGTCTATGAGCTCGTGGTGCGCCCCCGCCTCGGCGTGCCGGAGGCGCCGCCCTCCATCACGCTCCTCCCCGCCGCCGCCGTCCCCGGGGCGCAGGGGCCCGCCGCGGCGCAGCCCTTTGTGGCCACGGCGCCGGGGCTCGGCGACGTGTGGGTGCGCGACCGCTTCTTGGGCGTTGAGGTCGCCGCGCGCCTTGAGGTGGTGGAGAGCCTCTCGTACGCCACGACGCGCGCTGGCAAGGGGCAGCGTGAGACAAAAATGGCCAAGATTCCCGATATCGACGGCGACGGGGTGGCGGACCTAGTGGTCGGGGTGGGCGAGGCGGACGTGGGCGACACGGAGGCGGGGGCGGTGTATGTGTACCACAGCGCCACGCGCGCCCTCGCGCAGCAGATCTCCACGGGCGAGCGGTTCGCGCACTTTGGGCGCGCGGTGGCCGCCGCCGACTGGAGCGGCGACGGGGTGGCGGACCTGCTCGTGGGCGCGTTCACCGCCGACGTGGGCTCGGGCGACAACGGCGCGCTGTACCTCTATCGCGGCGTGGCGGGGGGGGCCTTTGAGCCCACGCCCACGCAGGTGCTCGCCGGGGCGCGCAGCGGCGACCAGCTGGGCGTGTCGGTGGCGGCGTGTGATTTTAACGGCGACGGGCTCCTCGACCTCGCCGTGGGGGCGTGGGCGGCGGAGGTGCCGAGGGCGGGGACCGACACGCAGGGCGTCACCGCCCTCTACATGAACACGGGCGATCCGCAGCGCCCCTTCTTTGGCGCGGCGGACCAGTCGCTCCCGGGCGTCACCCTCGTGGGCGGGGAGTGGCGCGGGGAGGGCAACCAGCGCGCGGGCTCTCACCTCGCGGCGGGGGACCTCGACGGCGACGGGCACTGTGACCTAGTGGTGAGCGCCGCCCTCGCCCGCGGGCCCAACGACCGCCCCGACGACGGGCGCGTCTTTATCTACAAGGGCCTCCCCGCCTCCGCCGAGAGTCTAGGCGGGGTGACGCCCCTCCCGGTGGTGGCGATCGCGCCGGAGGAGGTGGACCAGAACGGGCGCTTCGGCTGGCACGCGGTGACGGGGGACCTAGACGGCGACGGGCGCCACGACCTGCTCGTGTCGCAGTACCGCTCCAACCGCGGCGGCGAGGACCGCGGCTCGGTGTACCGCTTCGCGTGGGAGGCGCTGCCGAGCGCCCCCGCCACCTCCTACATTAGCACCCTCGCCGCGCGCTGGGAGCGCACCTCGATGAGCAACTTTGAGAGCTTTGGGAGCGCCCTCGACCTCGGCGACTGGAACGGGGACGGGCGCCTCGACGTGCTGGTGGGCTCTCTGTTGGGGGAGCTGCCGCGCAGCTCCAACACGGGCCTCGTGTACGTCTTTTATGGGGACGGCGCGGGCGGCGTGAGCGAGGCGGCGGACTGGGCGGCGCAGGGGCTCGCCAACAACGACAACCTCGGCGAGGGGGTGGCGCTGCTGGGGGTGGGGCAGCTCGCGGCCTTCGCGGGGCTCGACGACACCCTCGGGCTCGACGTGGGGCGCCCCTACTGGCTCACGCGCGACGCGGCCGACCCCGCACGCGCCGCCCTCGCCCCCCTCGACATGCCCGGGGAGACGGGCGGGGGGCGCTTTGGGATCTCGCTCGCCCTCACCCCCGACCTCAGCGGCGACGGCGCCCCCGACCTGCTCGTGGGGGCCTCTTACGTGAGCGCCCCCACGGTGCAGGCGCTGCGCGCGGGCAGCGCCAAGCTCTACACGAGTCTGCAGAGCGGCGCGGCGCCCACGCTGAATCTCGAGGGCTTTCAGGAGAACTCGGCGTTCGATTTCTTTGGGGAGTCGGCGCGCGCCATTGGGGATTTTGACGGCGACGGGCGGGGGGACGTGGCGGTGGGGGCGCGCACCGACGAGCAGCCCAGCGCCGTCCCCGCCTCCTTTGTGGCCGACCCCTCGTGCCCCGCGCGCGCCAACAACGCCGGCGTCGTCTATGTCTTCCGCGGGCGCCCGCTCCCCGAGGGCGGCGTGGAGGCGGCGCCGAGTTTCGCGCTCTACGGCGCGCTCGGCAACGACGAGCTGCACGTGGTCGCCGGGGAGGGCGACATCAACGGCGACGGGCGCGCGGACGTGGTGGTGGGGGGGCCGGCCTCCGACGTGGGCGGCTCCGACTCGGGGGCGGCGGCGGTCTTCTTGGGGCGCCCCGCCATCCCCGGGCTCACGCAGGTGGTCTGCACCCCCGCGCTGCGCCTCAACGGCGCGCAGCAGGGGGCGCGCCTCGGGAGCGCGGTGGAGCACCTCGGCGACCTCAACGGCGACGGCTGCGCCGATTTCGTCATCGGGGAGCCCAACGCCACCGCCGAGGGGCGGGCGCGGCAGGGGGTCGCGCACGTGCTCTTTGGGTGGGGGCGCGCGGGCTGCTTTAGCCAAGCGCAGCTCCTGAGCGTCACGGTGGGGGGGGGCGACGACCGCTTCGGCACCTCCCTCGCCGCCGCGCAGCTCGACGGCGATCGGGTGCCCGACCTGGCGGTGGGGTCCTACAACGCGCTGACGAGCGGGCAGCGCGCGGGGGTGGTGTGGGTCCTCCGCGGGCAGTGGCTGCGCGCCCTCCCCACGCGCTCCACCAGCGCGCCGCTCACGGTGCACGCCCTCACCGCCGCCGCCACCGACGCGGCGCAGGGGGTGTGGTGGCTCGGCGGGCGCGCCCCCCTCGACCGCTTCGGCTGGCGCGTCGCCGCCGCCGAGGGGCTGCTGCTGGTGGGCGCCCCCTTCGCCGCCGTGGGGGAGCGCCCGCAGGCGGGGACGGCGGCGCTGTTCACGGTGGGCGCGGGCGGGGTGGACCCGTCGCCCGTGGGGCTGTTCGTGGGGGAGACGTGGCACTTCAGCGGGCAGCTCGGCGACCAGGTGAGTCTGCTCAAGACGCCTCAGGGGGGCTGGGTGGCGGCGGGCTCGCCGT
>VGTA01000510.1 GCA_016874875.1 Deltaproteobacteria bacterium
CCCGCGCGCGCGCACGCGCCCGCCCCCGCCGCCGCCCCCGCCGCCGCCGCGCCCCCCCCCACGCCCGCCCCCGCCGGGACCCTCACCAAGCCCCCCGAGCTCATCGCGTTCGTGGACGCCCCCTACCCGGAGTCCGCCAAGGCCACCAAGGAGCAGGCCGCCGTCGTCCTGCTCCTCACCCTCAGCGAGGCGGGCGCCGTCACCGACGTCAGCGTGCAGGAGTCGTCGGGCAGCGCCCACCCCTTTGACGCCGCCGCCGTGGAGGCGGCGCGGGGGTTTCGGTTTAGCCCCGCGGAGGTGGACGGCGCGCCGGCGCCCGTGCAGATCTCGTTTCGCTACGAGTTTACGCTGCAGGAGGAGGTGGTGCGGGTGGAGGAGGCGCGCGAGGTGGGGCGGCTCAGGGGCGTGGTGCTCGAGCGCGGCACGCGGCGCCCGCTCGCGGGGGTGACGGTGCGCCTCACCGACCGCGCCCTCACCGCCCTCACCGACGCCGAGGGCGCCTTCTCGTTTGACGCTCTCGCCCCGGGCAAGGTGAGCGTGGAGATCGACGACGAGGCGTTCTACACGCTCCTCGACCGCGAGGAGGTGACCGCCAAGCGCGAGACGGAGACGCGCTACTACCTCGAGCCTAAGGGCGGCGGCGGCGACGAGCTGACGGTGATCGGGCGGCGCGCCAAGAAGGAGGTGGTGCAGCGCACCCTCACCGTGGAGGAGATCCGCAAGATCCCCGGCACGCAGGGCGACGCCCTCAAGGTGGTGCAGAATCTCCCCGGCGTGGCGCGCGTCCCCTTTGGCGGGGGCGGGCTGGTGGTGCGCGGCAGCAACCCCGGCGACTCGGGGTCCATGATCAACCGCCACTTCATCCCCATCGTCTTTCACTTTGGCGGCATCCGCTCCATCTTCCCCAGCGAGCTCCTCGAGTCCATCGACTTCTACCCCGGCAACTTCAGCGCCGAGTTCGGGCGCTTCTCCGGCGGCGTCATCGACGCCCGCTTCCGCCGCCCCCTCGACGACCGCCTCCACGCCCGCGTCGAGGCCGACGTCTTTGACGCCGGCTTCTTGCTCGAGGGCCCCCTCACGCGGCACCTCACGTTCGCCCTGTCGGGGCGGCGCAGCTACGTGGACGCGATCCTGCCGTTCGTCCTCGGCGACGACGCCGCCCTCGATTTTGTGGTGGCGCCGCGCTACTACGACTACCAGGCGCTCCTCGACTACAAGCGCGGCGCGCACCGCGTCCGCCTGTACTTCTTTGGCACCGACGACGAGCTCCGGTTCGTGCTCGACGAGCCCGTGGGCACCGACGCCTCCGTGCGCGGCTCCTTCCGCAACGCCACCTCCCTCGCCCGCGTCTACGCCGCCTGGGACTACAAGGCCAGCGACGCCCTCAGCCACCACGTGAGCGTGGCGGCGGGCAAGAACAAGCTCTTTTTCGCCCTCTCCGACTCGCTCTTTTTCGACAACGACGTCAACATCGTCACCTTCCGCGACGAGCTGACGTGGCAGGCGAGCGAGGCGCTCTCGCTGCGCGTGGGCCTCGACGTGGAGGCCTACCTCGGCGACATCTCCCTGCGCCTGCCGCAGCCCACGGGCCCCGGCGCGAGCAAGGAGGGCGGCGGCGTGGGGGGGGGCGGCGCGGCGCCGCTGGGCACGCTCAAGACGCTGAGCACGGCCAGCGCGTTTCAGTTCTACAGCCCCGGGCTGTGGCTCGAGGCGCAGTGGCGCCCCACCCCGCGCCTCACCCTCTCCCCCGGGGCGCGCGTGGACTACGAGAGCGTGATCTCCGACGTGGCGCCCGACCCGCGCCTCAACGCCACCTACGCCCTCGCCCTCGACGAGGAGGGCAAGCCCACCCGCGCGCTCAAGCTGGGGGTGGGGCGCTACTCGCAGCGCCCGTTCTTTGATGAGGTGGACAAGACGTTCGGCAACCCCGACCTCAACCTCGAGCACAGCGCGCACTTCTCGCTAGCCTACGAGCAGCGCTTCGCCGACGGCGTGGAGCTCGACGTGACGGGGTTCTACAAGCAGCTCTACAGCTCGGTGAGTCCCATCTCCGACCCCCTGCTCAAGTACGACAACAACGGCGCGGGGCGCGTGGGGGGCCTCGAGGTGCTGCTCAAGAAGAATCTCACGAGTCGCTTCTTTGGGTGGGTGAGCTACACGCTGATGCGCTCGGAGCGCAAGGGCTCCGAGGACAAGGAGTACCGCCTCTTCTCGCAGGACCAGACGCACATCCTGACGCTGATCGCGCAGTACAAGCTGACGTCGGCGTGGGAGGTGGGGGCGCGCTACCGCTACACCACGGGCAACCCGCGCACGCCCATCGTGTCCTCGATCTACGACGCCGACGCCAACGTCTACGTGCCCGTGCAGGGCGCCCTCAACAGCGAGCGCCTCAACGCCTTCCAGCAGCTCGACCTGCGCGTGGACCGCAAGTGGCGCTTTGATAGCTGGATTCTCACGGCCTACTTTGAGATCCAGAACGCCCTCAACCAGAGCAACCCCGAGGGCATCCGCTACAACTACAACTTCACGCAGCAGAAGGCGATCTCGGGGCTCCCCATCATCCCCTCGCTCGGCCTGAGAGGTGAGCTATGAGTCTGCGCCCACGAGCCGCCCGCGCCCGCGCCGCCCTCCTCCCCCTCGCCGGCGTCGCGCTCTGGGCGGGGTGCGGGGCGGAGGACTTTGACCCTCAGTCGCTGCTCTCAGGCTACCGGGTGGTGGCCATCACCGCCGAGCCGCCCACGCTCACGCTGGCCGCCGAGAGCGCCCTCGAGGTGGTCGACTTCCACCCCGCCGACCTCGCGGCGGGGGAGGCGCGCCCCGCGGTCACCTACACGTGGCGGCTGTGCCCGCTCTCGCTCGGCTCGGTGACCAAGTACGCGTGCTTTGTGGACGAGGTGCCGCTCACCGCCGACGCCTCGGGGCGCGCCGCGCGCGTCTCCCCCGCGGCGCTCCTCGCCGAGCTCGGCGACATCTCCGCGCGCCTCGCCGCCGAGGCTGCCAGCGCCGGCCCCCTCGCCGCCCCCCCCGACCTCCGCGCCCTCGAGATGTACGTCAAGGTCACCGCCACGCCGGCGGGCGGCGCGCCCCTCGAGGTGGTCAAGCGCCTCACCCTCAACGTCAAGCCCGACGCCCCCCTTAACGCCAACCCCGCCCTCCCCGCCGACGCCCTCGCGGTGGAGGAGGTGGCGGGGCAGCCGTCCACGGCGGGGGGGCAGGTCAAGGTGACGCTGACGCTCCCAGAGGGCGCGGCGGAGCGGTACGCGGCGGGGGCGGCGGGGGCGGCGGAGGCGCGCGAGGAGCTGGTGGTGGCGTGGTCCACCTCCGCCGGTGAGCTAGAGCGCGCCTTCTCGTTCCCCGAGGACCCCACCGTGGTCCTCACGCTCCCCGAGGAGCCGCAGCGGGTGCGCGTGTTCGCCGCCGTGCGCGACGGGCGAGGGGGGGTGGCGGTGCGCTCGGTGGACGTGGACGTGGCGGCGGGCGCGGGGGAGTGAGGGCGCGCTCGGGGGGCGTGGCGAGCGCAGAGGGTAGGCGCAGAGGGTAGGCGCAGAGGGTAGGCGCAGAGGGTAGGCGCAGAGGGTAGGCGCAGAGGGTAGGCGCAGAGGGCGGGGACCGCGCGGATGTGAGCGCCGCTTCGCTTGATTTTAACACTCCGCGCGGCTAGCGTGCCCCGCGGGCGTGCGCGCCCCCCCCCCCCCCCCCACCCCC
>VGTA01000511.1 GCA_016874875.1 Deltaproteobacteria bacterium
GACCAACGCCAACGCCGCGCCCGCCGCGCCCGCGCCGACCGAGCCCGCCGCGCCCGCGCCGATCGAGCCCGCGCCGACCGAGCCCGCGCCGACCGAGCCCGCGCCGACCGAGCCCGCGCCGATCGAGCCCGCCGCGCCCGCCTTCCCCGACGACGAGCCCGCGCCCGCCGAGTAGCGGGGCGCGGCGCGCCCAGACCCTAGAGGGGGCGCAGCACGCGAAAGCCGGCGTCGTAGTGGGCCACCGCGGGGTCAATGGGGAGGCGGTAGCTCGCGCGGCACTCCGCTGAGGCGCTCGACAAGAAGCTGCCGCCCTTGAGCACGCGCAGCGGACTCCCGCGCCCCCAAGAGGAGTCACACAGCTCGCGCACCAGCCCGCCCATGTCGCGCACGCCGTAGGGCGACGAGTCCCCCTCCACCCCCCCCACCTCCCGCGGCGCGCCGCCACCGGCGCTCAGGGCGCAGTGGCAGAGGGAGGGGTCAAAGTCGTCCCCCCAGGGGAACGCACGCCTATCGAGGCCGCGCGCCGCCTTCTCCCACTCGTCCTCCGTGGGCAGGCGCACGCGCACGCCCCCGCGCGCCGTCTCCCAGGCGCAGAAGGCGCGCGCGTCCTCGAGACTCACCCCAAACACGGGCCAGTCGGGGCGCCACGGCGTGAGGCGATTCGGCTCAGGCAGCGAGAAGCCGGCCTCGTCGCTGTACTGCCAGAGGCGGACGCGCAGCGCGAGGTGGCGCGGCGAGCGGCGCTTGGCGTCGGTGGGGTCGAGGCGCCAGAGCGACTGCAGGAACTCTAGGTACTCCTCGCAGGTCACCAGGCGCGCGCTCAGCGCGAAGGGGCGGAGCGACACCTCGCGCTCCCCGCGCGCCGTGGCGCACTCGGGGTCGCCGCCGAGCGTCACGGGCCCCGGCGGCACGTAGCAGAAGCCCGCGCCCACCTGCTCGTGGGAGTAGAGCGGCGCCTCGATGTCCACGAGCGCCTGCGCGCCGAGGCGGAGGGGGAAGCGCGCCTCAACGCACCCGGGCGCGCTCATGCGCACGAGCAGGCGCCCCGTGGGGGCGCTGCGGTTGAGGGGGACGCGCCCCCACAGCTCCTCGCCCTCCTCCTCAAGCCGTCCGCCGCGCGCCACCAGCCGCGCCCCGCGCACCTCCGCCGCTGCGCCCGCCCCCGCCGCGCGCACAAAGAGGCGCCCCTCGGCGCTCAGCTGCCCCTCGTAGCCGCCCGCCTGGTGGAGCTGCAGGGCGGCGCGGAGGCGGGCGGCCTCGCGCTCATCGCGGCGCCCCTCGGCGTCGCTGAGCGCCACGCTGTAGAGGTGGGCGAGCGCCGCGCGCGACTCGCGGTGCTCGCGGTAGAACGAGAGCGCCCCGAGGAGCGCGCGCTCCGCCTCCCCGAGCGCCTCCTCGGCGGCGCGGGCGGCGGCGCGGGCGTCATCGCGCAGGGCGCGCACCCGCGCGCGCGCCTCTAGGGGCGCGTCGGCGGGCGTGCCCCACTCCGCCTCGAGCAGGCGCGCCTCGGCCTCGCGCGCCGCGCGGCGGCGCTCGGCGAACGCGCGCGCGCGCTCCTCCCCCTCCTCGGCGCCCCGCTGCGCGAGGCGCAGGCGCCTGTCGAGGTCCTCGAGGCGCGTGAGGTAGTCGCTCACCACCTCGAGCAGCTCCTCGGCGCGCTGGTAGCGGTCCTTGGGGTCCTTGGCGAGGCAGCGGAGGGTGATGTCGTTGAGCGCGCTGGGCACCTGCAGGTCGGCGCGCATCTCGCGCGGCGGCACCACGGGCTCGCTGATGACCTGCTGCAGGATGCGGTCGGAGTCGCGCCCCCGAAAGGGCGGGCGGTGGGTGAGCAGCTCGTAGAGGATCGCCCCGAGCGAGTAGACGTCGCTGCGCACGTCGATGCGCGCCGTGTCGCCGCGCGCCTGCTCCGGCGACATGTAGGCGGGGGTGCCCACCACCGACGAGCGCCCCACCCCGCCCCCCAGCGGCGCCTGGATGGGCTGCCGGACGCCTGGGCCGCGAAACACATACGCCACGCCCCAGTCCACCACGAGCACCTCGCCAAAGTCGCCCACCATCACGTTGCTCGGCTTGAGGTCGCGGTGCAAAACGCCGCGGCTGTGGGCGAACGCCACCGCCTGGCACACGCCCTTAAAGAGCTCCATCAGCCTCACGCGCGGGAAGTCCTTGAGGGTGAGCGCGTCGCCGTGGCGCAGACCGCGGACCACCTCCTTGAGCGTGTGCCCGCGCACGCGCTTCATGGTGAAGTACACCTCCCCGTTGGGCATCAGCCCTAGGTCGTGGACGGGGACGATGTTGGGGTGCTCGAGCTGCGCGGTGATCTGCGCCTCGCGGATAAAGTTGAGTCGCACCTTCTCGGGGGCGGCGGCGCCGAGGTTGAGCGCCTTGATGACCTGCGGGCGGAGGAGCTGGCGGTCCCAAGAGCGCGCCACGCGCCCCACCCCCCCCCGCGCCAGCTCAGCGCCCACGCGGTGGCGCGAGGGCGGGGAGGAGTGCTGCAGCCCGAGGCGGTAGGCGGTGAGCGGGCTTGAGAGGTCCACGCTCAGCTCGCCCTCCTGCGGCGCGCTCGCCTCCGCCCACCAGGGCGGGTTGCGCTCAGGGGGGACGCTCTCGTAGGGGTCGGCGGGTTTGGGGTCGGCGGGTTTGGGGTCGGCGGGCTTGGGGTCGGCGGGCTTGGGGTCGGCGGGCTTGGGCGCGGGGCGTGGGGCGCGCGCCTCGGTGGGCTCAAGGCGCAGCCACTCGTCGAGGCGCTCGGCGGAGAGCGCGGGCTCCACGGACGAGAGGAGGGCGAGCACCTCCGCTCTGCGCCCCTGCACCCACAGCCGCCGGAGGGCGAGGCGGAGGTCGGCGGGGGGCGGCGGGCTCGGCGGCGGGGCGGCGCTCACGAGGCCCCCCCGGAGGGCTCAAGGGCGCTGCGGGCGGGGCGCGCGGGGGCGGGGGGGGCGCTGGGGACATCGGCGGGGCGAGGGGTCGCCGAGGGGGTCGCCGAGGGGGTCGCCGAGGGGGTCGCCGAGGGGGTCGCCGAGGAGCTCGCGGCGGGCGCCGGCAGGGCGCGCAGCCCTGGCCCGAGGCGCTCGATGAGCCCGCCGCCCGCCTCGAGGGCGGCGACCACCCCCTCCACGAGCGAGCGCGGCGGCAAAGAATCCACGGCGAAGGTGTCCCAGTCGAGGGGGGAGAAGCCGAGGTGGGCCTCTAGGAGCGCCACGTCCCCCCGCGTCCACCCCACGCGCCGCACGCGGTGCCGGGCGGTGACGCCGAGCGCCTTGAGCTGCTCGGCGAGCGCCTTGGGGTCGCGCCCCTCGTGGTGCAGCACGCACACCTCCACCTCGTCGGGGTGCATCGCGAGGACGCGGCGCGCGAACTTGGCCGTGTGGCGCGGGTACTGCTGCAGAGAGACGAGGAGCAGACTCAGGCGCTCGTGCAGGCCGTTCTTGGCGAGGAGGTCCACGGTGAGGTCCTGGTCCACCACCAAGACGCGCCGCACGCCGTAGTCGTAGAGGGCGCCGCGCTCGCCCTCGTGGGGGACCTGCAGGCGCGGCTTGCTCAGGTAGCCGCGCAGCGGGTAGCGGCGGCGCCAGAGCTGGAGGTGGTGCATAAAGCGCAGGCGCCCGGCGCGGCGCGCCGCCCACGCGGCGTCCACCGAGGCGGCGAGGCCCACGAGGAGAGGGGCGGCGAGCGCCACGCTCGGCGGCCCC
>VGTA01000512.1 GCA_016874875.1 Deltaproteobacteria bacterium
CACGCTCGCCTTTGAGCGCTCTTTCGCCAAGCCCGAGCTCCGCGTGCCCTACAGGGTGGTGCGCGGACAGGCGTTCTTTGAGCGCGCCGAGGTCAAGGACGCCCTCTCCTACCTGCGCCTGATGGTGAATCCGCGCGACGCGCAGGCCTTCGCCCGCGCCACCGCCGCGCCGAGCCGCGGGGTGGGCCCGCAGACGCTCGCGCAGGTGACGTCCATCGCCTCGCAGTACCAGGTGCACCTCTTTGAGGCGGCGCGCCTCGGGGTGGAGTTCGGGTGGATCAGGGGGGCGGGGGGCAAGGCGCTCAGGGAGTTCTACGCGCTCTACACCGAGGGGGAGTACCTCACGCGGCCGTCGATGGTGGGGCAGGCGGAGGCGCTCCTGCGCGCCTCGGGACTCTACGACCCCGCGCGGGTGGCGCTCGACGGCGATGAGGGGGAGCGGGGGCGCATGGAGAACATCCTGCAGCTGCTCGAGACCGTGCGCGCCTACGAGGAGGGCCCCCCGCCCCCGCCCCCGCTGTGGGCGGCGAGCGAGGGCGGCGAGGGTGACGCGGGCGACGAGGGCGACGCGGGCGACGCGGGCGGCGCGGGCGGCGCGGGCGGCGAGAGCGACGCCGGCGCGCCCTCGTGGCTCGGCTACATCGAGCAGGTGAAGCTGGTGAGCGGCGGCGACGAGGGGCGGGAGGACGCCCCCGGGGGCCGCGTGAGCCTCATGACGGTGCACGCCTCCAAGGGCCTCGAGTTCCCCGTGGTGTTCGTGGTGGGCCTCGAGGAGGGGCTGTTCCCGAGCGGCGGAGCGCAGCTGGGCGAGGCGCTCTTAGAGGAGGAGCGCCGCCTCTTCTACGTGGCGCTCACCCGCGCCGAGCGCCGCCTCACCCTCACCTACGCGGCGCGGCGCGCGATGTTTGGGGCCCCCCCCAAGGAGCAGACCCTGAGCTGCTTTGTGCAGGAGGTGGACCCCGCCGTCCTGTCGCACGTCCACCCCACGGCGATGAGCGGGTGGGTGGGCGAGCGCCTCGACCGCGCGCACCGCCAGGGCGGCGCGCAGTATAGCGGCGCGCAGTCTGGCGGCGCGCAGCCTGGCGGCGCGCAGTCTGGCGGCGGGCATTATAGCGGCGCGCAGTCTGGCGGCGCGGCGCGCGAGCGGGAGGGGGAGGGCGGGCGTCGCCTCGGCCCCAACCTCGGCGCGAGCCGCGAGGCGCGCCCCTTGGGCTCGCGCGTGGGGCCGCTCCTGCCGCCCCCGCGCCCCACGCCCGCCGCGCCCGCCGCGCCCGCCGCGCCCGCGCCCGCGCCCGCTCGCGCCGCCCTGCCCCTCGGGGGGCTGCCCCTCGCGCCGCCGGGGCACCCGCCCTGGGAGCCGCTGCCGGCGGGCGCGGCGGGCGCGGCGGGGGGCGTGCGCCTCGAAGAGGGCCCCGCGCCCCTCGCCCGCCTCCAGCCGCCGCCGCCGCCGCCCCCGCCCGAGTTCCTCGCGGCGGGCGACGCCGTGCGCCACCGCTCCTTTGGGGCGGGGGTGGTGGAGGAGGTCATCCTCAAGGACGGGCGCGCGTCGGCGCGCGTGCGCTTTGAGGGGGGGGAGCGGAAGGTGATTCTCTTGGAGTTCTTGACGATCTTGTGAAGGCGGGCGCGCCCAACGCCGCGCGCGCGCCTCAATACACCTTCGGCACCACGCGGGTCGCCAGGTCGCGCAGGAAGTTACCGTAGCGCTCCTTGGCGCTCGCCGACTCAAAGACCACGAAGTGCCCAAGGCCCTCAAACTGCGCCAGCCCCGCCGTGGCCCGCCCGCCCGCCACGTTGCCGGAGTAGGGCGGCAGACTCGCGGGCTCCACGCCGAGGAAGTCGAGCGCCTCGACGGGCACGAGCGCCGGCTGCACCAGCGGCACCCGCCCTGAGGCGGCGAGGGCGAAGGTGGTCTCGGGCGGCGTGTAGTCGTCCTCGAGGCCTACGGTCATAAAGACGCTCTTGTGGGGGTGGCCGGCCGGGGGCTCGGAGAACCAAAAGCGCCCATAGTTGGCGCTGTCGCCGGGCTCGATGAAGGTCTGCAGCAGCGTCAGCGCCGGGTGCCAGCGGTCGAGCGTCTCGGAGGCGGGCAGCCCCAGCGCGGCGCGGATCAGCTGGTTGACGTTGAAGGGCTTGACCTTCTGCTCAAGGCTGATGGCGATGTTGGAGCCCGCCCCGCTCAGCACGCCGCCGCGCACGTGGGGGTCCACCGCCATAAAGAGCGGGCCGTTGAGCCCCCCCTGGCTGTGACCCATGAACAGCACGCGGTCGGGGTTAAAGCGCGCCGCTCGCCCCTCGGCGGAGCGGGCGGCGGGAATCGTGAGCGCCGACACCATCTTGCGGAGGCTGATGAGGTCGACGGCGCTCTGGCGCACGTTGTCGCGCCCGGCGGCGGGCACGAGGAAGTTAAAGAACAGCAGCGAGACGCACTGCGCGTAGTCGGCGGCGCGCGCGCAGGCCCCGCCGTCGCGCTCGCCGTGGTGAATCTGGTCGATCGACACCACGGCGACTCCCTGCCGCGCCAGCGTCAGCGCCACATCCCCGCGCAGGTAGCTCTCGTAGTCGCCCCCGGTGCCGTGCGCGAACAGCGCCACCGGCCACCCCTCCTCGGGCATGGGCGCGTCGTCGTCGGCGGGCACGGAGAGGGAGAAGCGCAGGTCCTCCTCCCCCTGCGTGATGGGCGCCCCCGCCGCGTCAAAGCGGATGGCGCCGCCGGCGGTCTGGTAGGGCAGCTCGCCCTCCTGGAAGCGCGGGGCGGAGTAGCGCCCCCGGAAGACCTCGTAGCTCACCCGCGCCGCCGTGACCCCCTGGCTCACCACGTCCCGCGCCGCCGGCGTCGGGCGCGCGTCGAGGTGCGCCGCGAGCGCAAAGAGCTCGCTGACCGGGTCCTGCGTGGTGAACACGGAGGCGACGGCGAGGGGCGGCTGCGCGCCCCCCCGCTCGGCGAGGTAGGCGCGCAGCGGCTCGTAGAGCCTCCAGAGCGCGGCGGCGGGGGCGTCGGCGGGGGCGTCGGCGGGGGGCGCGGCGGCGAGGCACGCCTCAAAGGAGGGCGCCGCCGCCGCCGCCGCCCGCGTCACCAGGAGCGCGAGGTGGTGCGGGGGCGCAGCGCGACGCCCTCGAGCAGCCGCACGCTCAGCGCGTGGGCGGGCAGGGCGGCGGTGGCCTCCTCCGAGAAGCGCCACATCAGCGGCCAGCGCCGCCCGCGCTCAGGAGACGCCGGGTCCACGTCCACGAGCGCCAGCGCCGCGTCGTCGCGCAGCGCCTCCCCCCCCGTCCGCGGCAGGCGCGAGAGGTCGAGGGGGCCGTCAAACGACAAGTAGAGGCCGCTCGTGGTCCCAAAGCCCGGCGTCTCCGCCTCGAGCGCGTCCACGAGGCGGCGCAGCACGCCCTGCGCGCCGGCGAACGCGCCGAGGCGGAGGGCGCCGTCGCGCCGCGCGCCCTCGCGGTACGCGTCGTGGGGGAAGGGGAGGGCGGCGAGGGGGGTGGCGCTGAGGTCGGCGGCGGGCTCAAAGCGCGCGAGCGGGCGCGCGGCGGCGTCCTCCGCCCCCGCCCCCGCCCCCGCCCCCGCCCCCCCGCCCCCGCTCGCCCCCCCGCCCGCCCCGCCCCCGCCGCCCGCCCCCGAGTCACCGCAGCCCGCGAGGGGCAGCGCGCAGGAGAGCAGGGAGGAGAGCAGGAAGGAGAGCAGGAGCGCCAGC
>VGTA01000513.1 GCA_016874875.1 Deltaproteobacteria bacterium
TCGCCCTCATCGCCCTCATCGCCAGCAACGTCACCAGCTACCTCCGCCGCCCCACCCCCCCGCACGACGCCCGCCCCCCCCTCGGGGCGGGGCCGCTCGGCGGGGGGATGGTGGTGGGGGGGGGGCTGCGGGAGGAGGACCTGGCGGGCGGGCCCGTGCTCGTCTACTTCTGGGGCTCGTGGTGCGGCGCCTGCGCGCTTCAGTCGCCGGTGGTGGAGGGACTCTGGCAGGAGGGGGTCAAGGTGGTGTCGGTGGCGGTGGGCTCGGGGGGGGACGAGGAGGTGCGCGCCTTTATGGGGGAGCGCGGCTACTCGTTCCCTACGCTGAACGACGTGGGCGGCGGGGCGCAGCGGGCGTGGGGGGTGAGCGCGTTCCCTACGCTGTTTGTGTATGGGGCGGACGGGCGCCTGCGATTCAGCGAGGTGGGCTACACGTCGAGTCTGGGGCTCCGCGCGCGGTTGGCCTGGGCGGGGCGCTGAGGGGGCGCGAGGGGCGTTGAGATTTGCGCGGAATCGTGCGCAGAGTGATGTGGTGCGCGCCCTCACCTGCGCGCTCAGCTCATGTGACCTCCTCATTGATCTCCTCACGAGGCGAATCGGGCATGCCCTCTCATCCGCTCCGCGCGCTCCCCTCAGCGCTCCCCTCAGCGCTCCCCTCAGCGCTCCCCCTCGCGCTCCCCCTCGCCCTCCCCCTCGCCCTCCTCCTCGCGCCGCTCAGCGCGCGCGCTCAGGCGCCCACGCCGGCGCGGGCGCGGCTGCTCCGCACGGACGCGGCGGCGTGTGACCCGGCGGGGGGGCTGGTGGAGGTGACGGTGGATGACTTTGGGAGCTTTGGGTCGAACGTGATCTCTTCGTTCAGCGCCAACCCCCGCTACCACTACCAGCCCGGCGTGCCGCTCGGGCAGGGGTTCGCGCAGGGCTACGCCGCCACCGTCTTTGAGGGGTCGTCGTTCCTGTGCGCGGTCAAGGCCAGCGGGGCGCGAGGGAGCTGGCTGAGCGGGCGGGCTATCACCAACTCCAACCCCACCGTCACGGAGGCGGGGGGCGCCGTGCAGAGCACCTTCACCGCCGCGGACCTGCGCGTGGACCTCCGGTATCGCCTCTCGTGCGCGCGCCTCGAGCTCTGCTATCGCGTCACTAACCCCTCCGCGGAGCGGGTGGAGACGGCGGCGCTCTTCCCCTACCTCGACGGGGATCTGTTCTTTGGGGTGGACAGCAACACCGGCGGCCTCGCCAATGACCTCGGGGCGGTGAGCCAGGGGGAACCGCTCACGCTGTGGCAGTTCGACCGCGCCGACGCGCCCCTCAGCCCGTTCGTGGCGCTGGTGAGCGAGGCGCGCGGGCAGGAGCGCCGGGCGGGGTGGGAGCTGGGGAGCTACTCGCAGCTCCGCACGCGCGTCAGCGCCCTCGCGGACGCCGCCGGCGCGCCCGCCTGCGCGGCGCTCTCCAGCTCGCTCAACCAGGCGGGCGCGGAGATGGACGCGAATGATGACCTCACCGCGGATCGCGCCTATGACGTGACGGTGGCGCTCCGCTATGACCTCGGCCCCCTCAACCCGGGCGCGTCGAGCGAGGAGGTGTGCGTGGGGGTGGAGTGGGGCGTGGGCGCGCCGTGCAGCGATG
This sequence comes from Deltaproteobacteria bacterium, assembly GCA_016874875.1. Taxonomy (GTDB): domain Bacteria; phylum Myxococcota_A; class Bradymonadia; order UBA7976; family VGTA01; genus VGTA01. The sequence continues at coordinate 1,623 of VGTA01000513.1, forward strand.
AGGATGGGGATGGGGTGTGCTTTGGGGAGGACAGCTGCCCGCAGCTCTTTAATCCCGACCAGCGCGACATCGACGGCGATGGGGTGGGGGACGCGTGTGCGGTGGTGACGGCGGACCCCGACGGCGACGGCCTCCGCTCGCCCCCGGAGGGCGCCGACAACTGCCCGCGCGCGTTTAACCCCGCGCAGGAGGACCTCGACGGCGACGGGCGCGGCGACGTGTGTGATCAGGACGTGGACGCCGACGGGGTGCCCAATGAGCTCGATTCGTGCCCGCGCGTGGTGAACGCCGGGGAGGACTCCGACGGCGATGGGGTGGATGACGCGTGTGACCGGGGCGTGGACGCCGACGCCGATGGGGCGGATGACGGCTTTGACAACTGCCACGGGGTGCCCAACGCCGGGCAGGAGGACCGCGACGGCGATGGGCTCGGGGACGCCTGCGACGCCGACCTCGACGGCGACGCGGCGCCCAACGCGAGCGACACCTGCCCTCTGCTCTTTAACCCCGCGCAGGGCGACCTCGACGGCGATCGCCTCGGGGACGCCTGCGACGCCGACATCGACGGCGATGGGGCGCCCAACGCGGCGGACGCCTGCCCCCTCGACCCGGCGGTGCGCGACCTGCTCGGCGACTATGACGGCGACGGCGTGGACGACTCCTGTGACGCGGACGCCGACGGCGACGGCCTGGTCAATGAGCGCGACAACTGCCCGCTGGCCCTCAACCCCCGCCAGTCGGACCTCGACGGGGATGGTCTCGGTGATGACTGTGACGCGGACGCGGACGGCGATGGCCTCGAGCGCGCCGGCGCGGTGGATTTTTGCCCGTTCTTGCCTCAGGCGCCCGTGGACAACCGCGACCGCGACGCCGACGGCGCGGGGGACGCCTGTGATGAGGATGACGACAACGACGGGGTGCGCGACGCCCTCGACAACTGCCCCGCCGCCTCCAACCTCGACCAGCGCGACACCGACGGCGACATGGTGGGGGACGCCTGCGACCCCACGCCCCTCGTCCCCGGCCCCGACACCGACGGCGACGGCGTGGTGGACGCGCGCGACACCTGCCCCGAGGTGAGCGACCTCACGCAGTCGGACCTCGACGCCGACGGCGTGGGCGACTCCTGTGACCCCAACATCGACGGCGACCTCTACGCCAACTCCCTCGACCTCTGCCCGCGCGTCCGCGACGCCGGCGAGGACGCCGACTACGACGGGGTGGGCGACGCCTGCGACGAGGACCGCGACGGCGACGGCGTGCTCAACGCCCTCGACTCGTGCCCGCTGACGCCCAACTTCTCGCAGGCCGACCGCGACCGCGACGGCGTAGGTGACGCCTGCGACGGCGACCGCGACGGCGACGGGCTCCCCGACGCGCAGGACCCCTGCCCGCTCGTGACCTTCGCCTTCCCCGAGGACGCCGACGGCGACGGCGTGGGCGACGACTGTGACCCCCATTTCGACGACCCCGCCCCCGAGCGCGCCGACGACGACGGCGACGGCGTGCCCAACGGGCGCGACCGCTGCCCGTCCACCCCCGACCCCGCGCAGGGCGACCTCGACGGCGACCTCGTGGGCGACGCCTGCGACGCCGACCGCGACGGCGACGGCCTCCTCGACGCGCAGGACGCCTGCCCGGGCGTGCCCAGCCGCGACCAGCGCGACGACGACCTCGACGGCCTCGCCGACGTCTGCGAGCGCCTCGCCGGCCTCGACCCCCGCGCCCCCGACACCGACGGCGACGGCGTGCGCGACGGCGACGACAACTGCCCCCTGCGCCCCAACGCCGGGCAGGAGGACCTCGACGGCGACGGCGTGGGCGCGGCGTGCGACGCGGCGGAGGGCGCGCAGGGCGGTGTGGAGGCGGGCGCGCAGGGCGGCGCGCAGGGCGGCGCGCAGGCGGGCGCGCAGGGCGGCGCGCAGGGCGGCGCGCAGGGCGGCGCGCAGGGCGGCGCGCAAGGCGGCGCGGAGGGCGACGCGCAGGCGGGTGCTCAGGGCGGCGCGGAGGGCGGCGCGGAGGGCGGCGCGTAGGGCGGCGCGCAGGGCGGCGCGCAGGGCGGCGCGCA
>VGTA01000514.1 GCA_016874875.1 Deltaproteobacteria bacterium
CGCTCCTCCTCGAGCCGCGCCTCCGCCTCTCGCCGCCGCGCCTCCTCCGCCAACAGCCGCTCGCCCTCGGCGCGCAGCGCCCCCTCTCGGGCGACGAGCGCCTCCTCGCGCCTGCGCAGCTCCTCGCGCGCCCCCGCCAGCGCCCCCTCGCGCCCGCGGAGCTCCTCTTGGCTCCTCGCGAGCCGCGCCAGCTCCTCGTCCACGCCGAGCCGCTCCACCTCGATGTCATCGCGCCAGCCGCGCAGGGCGGCCTCCTCCCCCGCGAGCCGCTCGCGCTCCCCCCTGAGCGCCGTGCGGGCGGCGCTGAGCTCGCCGTCTAGCCTCGACAGCAGCTCCGCCCGCTCCTCCTCGCGCAGCCCGCGCTCCTGCAGGGCGTCGAGGGCCAGCTCCACCACCCCCCGCGACGCCGCCAGGCGCTCCTGCACGCTCCGCCGCAGGCGCTCCACCTCCGCGCGCTCCCCCGCCTCGCGCCACATCTCGAACGCCTCGTCGAGCGCCCCCGCCCCCTCGTAGGCGCGCGCCGCCTCCGCCCAGCGCCTCCTCGCCCGCGCCAGCCGCGCGCCGCGCAGGTGGTCCTCGGGGGCCTCGGGGCTGACCGCGCTCCACACCTGCGCCGCCTCTGAGTGGCGCTCCGCCCCCATCAGCGTCTCAAGCGCGGCGCGCCGCAGCTCCAGGGCGCGGGCGGGGAGCTCCTCGGCGCCCACGCCGATGAGCGCGAGCTGCTCGGGCAGGTTGAGGCGGAGGGCGCGCGCGTAGGTCTTGGCCCCCGCCAGGTCCGCCAGCGCCCCGAGCAGCGCCGGGCGGCGCTCGCGCAGGACGGGGGTGAGCCACCACGGGCGCCCCACCGCCGGGACGTCCAGCAGCCGCTGAAAGAGCCGCTCGGCGCGCGCCCCGCTCGGCGCCGCTGACCACGCGGCGAGGGCGTCGCAGAGCCCCAGGAGCGCGCGCCACCCGAGCCCCTCCAGCCCCCCGCGCGCCGCCGCGGGCGCCTCCTCGCCGTCTAGGGCGCCCTCGAGCGCCAGGCGCGCCGCCTGCTCCCCCCAGTCGGCGTCGAACGAATCGTCGCCGAGCCCCTCCTCGCGGCTCAGGCGCCACGCCTGGAGCAGGGCGCGCCACGCCGCCGGGCGCCTCCTCGACGAGGCCCGCTCCGCCTCCGCGAGCAGCCCAAAGCAGCGGTCCGCCAGCGTGCGCTCCACGCCCAACAGCTCCTCGCGGACCCCCTCGGGGGAGGCGGCGGGCGCCCCTAGGAGCTCCTCGAGCGCCGCGAGGTCCGCGCCCGCCACCTCTAGGCACACCAGCGTCTGCGTGGCGCGGCTGAGGGCCACGCGGAGGTGGTTGACCTCGAGCATGTAGGCGAGCGGGTCCTCCTCGGCGCGCTCCGGGGTGAGGCGCGCGAGGGCGCCGGCGGCGCCCAGCAGGCACACGTGGTCGAACTCGAGCCCCTTGACATCGCGCGGCGTGTAGAGGCGGTCCCTGAGCGCATCCCCCGCCAGCGGCCCCGCCAGCCACGCGGGGGGCTCCGCGCCTAGATACACAAACGCGAGCGACGTCTCCGCCGCGCCCTCTAGCAGCTCGCTCACCCAGGCCGCCGCGCCCTCGCCCTCGCCCTCGCCCGCGCCCTCAAAGGCGCACCACCCCACCCACGCCGCCGCGTCGTTGTCGATCTCCACCGCCGCCTGCCCGCGCGGGCGGAGCTCGGCGGGCAGGTGGCCGTAGCCCACCCGCGACAGCACCTCCCCGATGGCGCGGGGGCTGCGGAGGTTGTGCCGCAGCACGACGCGCGAGGGGCGCGCGAGCCGGCGGAGATGGCGGCTGAGCTCCGCCCACTCAAAGTAGGTGGGGCGCACCACCTGCCCCTCGTCCCCCGCCAGCAGCAGGCGCGGCGCCCCCTCCCCCTCGCGCTCACAGAGGCGCTCACAGAGGCGCGCGAGCGCCTCCACCTCAAGGGGCGTGAGGTCCTGCACCTCGTCCACCACCACGAGGTCATAGGCGGCGAGCGCGCGGCGCGCCTCGCGCGCCCCGAGCGCCTCGAGCGCCGCCTGCGCCCGCGCGAGGTCGGGGAACAGCTCCGCGAGCGCCTCGGGGCGGCGCGCGAGCACCTGCCCCCACGCGCGCCGCGCCTCCCCCAGCGCCCCCTCGATCACGCCCCCCCACGCCCCCAGCGCCTCGCGCTCCTCGCGCTCCTCCGCCGACTCCTCCTCCTCCCCCCACACGCGCCGCGCCCCCCACGGCGCGCGCCCCACGAGCCACGCGCGCGTGAGCCCCGCGTAGAGCTCCGCGCTCTCCACGAGGCGCGCGCGGAGGCGGTGGTCGCCCACCGCCGCCCTCACGGCGCTCTTGTATCCCTCCACCGCGTCCACCCCGCTCGGCGCGCGCCCTGAGCCTGAGACGAGCTCCTCCCAGAGCGCGTCGAGGCTCATCGCCTCCACCGCGCACCCCACCGGCGCCATCACCCCAAAGTACGCCGACGCCCGCGTCGCGAGGGCCGCCGACCAGGTGAGATAGAGGACGCGCCGCGCCCCGCTCACCTCCACCGCCCGCCACAGGCTCGTGGTCTTGCCCGACCCCGGCTGCCCGCGCAGCAGGCGGATGGGCTCACCTCCCTGAATAAACGCGAGCTGCGCCTCCGTCCAGGGCGCCTCCGCCGCCGCCTCCTCCGCCGCGTGCGCCAGGCTAAAGCAACGGTAGTCCTCGAGGGCGCCGGCGGCGATGGGCTTGCTCGTGTCGTCGTGCTCCCGCGCCGCCCGCACCACGATGGCCCCGGCGGGGAACCCGAGCCCCTTCACCGGCGGGGCGCTGTGCTTGGCCCACCACAGATAGTACTGCATGCCCCCGTTCCCCCCCAGCGGGCTCCGCCGCCACCCCGCGTTGACCCCCGCCACGCTCTTGAAGCTCGCGTTGCCGTACGCGCCGAGCTGCGTGAGGAGCAGCGCGGCGCGCTTCTTGAGCTGGTGGCTGTGGTCGCTGTGGGTGAGCAGGTTGTGTGCGTCGTCGCTCAGGAGGTCCGCGTGGAGGTAGAGGGCGCTCCTGAGGGCGCGCGGCGCGGCGCCCTCGGCGGTGTGGGGGGTGAGGTGGACGAAGTCTGTCATGGGCTGCCTCGGGGTATGTCTCTCATGTGAGACGCGCTGAGATGTATTGACTCAAGCGGGGTCTCTGGTCAAGCGTCCGCTCCGCGCGTGCCGTCTGTGGCTCGGGTGGGGCTGTGGGCGTGTTCAAAAAATATGCGCCCTGTGTGGGCCCGCCCCGCGCCGCCGGCTCCGTCTCCGGCTCGACGCAGGCGCAGCCATCAGGGCCGCTGTGCCTGCGTTGCGCCTCCGCCTTCGTCTCTGGCGCTGCGTTTTGGGGGCGGAAGGGCGGGGGGCTGGGTCGAGGGTCGAGGGTCCACTATTCGAGGGACCTGGAGAGACGCAGGCCGAGGCCCTGGCTGCGGTTGCCGGGCGCGTCGCTGCCGCGGCACGCCACGCGGCAGTTGCCGGCGACGCTGCCCCACGAGCCGCCGCGAGAGACGCGCCTGCCAGCCCCGGGGCTGTTGTCTAGCGGGTCGCTTACGCCCTGTTTACGAGCGTTGTAGTTGTCTGTCCATCCGTCGCTACACCACTCCCACACGTTCCCGCTCATATCGTAGAGCCCCCAAGCGTTCGCCTGCTTCTCGCCTACAGGGTGCGTCTGATCACTAGAGTTCC
>VGTA01000515.1 GCA_016874875.1 Deltaproteobacteria bacterium
CGCAGGGCGCCGCGCCGCAGGGGTCGCCGGGGGTGGCGCCGGGGGCGGGCGTGAGGCGGGGGGCGGGGGCTTCGAGGGCCGCCGAGGGCGGATCGGGCGCCATGTCGACATGATCGCCCCCGTACACCGCCCCGCTCTCCCCGCCGCCCCCCCCCGGACTCCCCCCGGCGCTCGGCGCGCCGCCCGCCCCCGCGTCCGCCCTCGCGCCCACCCCCGCGCCCGCCCCGCCGCTCGCCGGCGGCTCGCCGGCGAGCGGCGCGCCGCCGTCGGCGGGGGCGCACGCGGGGGTGAGCGGCGCGCAGGGGAGAGCGCACGCGAGCGCGCGCAGGAGGGCGCGCCGGGACGCGGAGGGCAGCGCCCGAGGCGGGGCGGCGGGCGGGGGCGAGGAGGGCGAGCGCATGGTCACATCCTGACGAGGGCGGGGGGAGGTCACGCGGGGCTCACGTCACGCTATTCAAAGCGCGCGGCGAGGGCAACCCCGGCTCAGGGGGCGGGCAGGGGCCACGCCCGCAGCTGCCAGCGACTCTCGCGCGCCCCCTGCGCGTTGATCTCCTCCACGCGCTCCACCCAGTACAGCCACACGTCGCGCTCCTTAAAGCTCTCCGAGTCGGGCTTGGGCGTGTAGAAGAGCTCGAGCTGCCCCACTTCGAGGCGCGCGAGGGGCGCGGCGAGCGGCGGCGCCACGGCGCGCGAGGTGTAGTCGATCACGTCGAGTCCCGCCTCGGGGTCGTCGGGCGCGCGGGCGCTCGACGCCACATGGAGGACGGGGGCGTAGGGCGGCGTCGCCCCCGACGCCTCGTACACCAGGAAACCACCGAGGGCGTCAAAGCGCGCCGCCGAGAGCGTGAGCGGCGCCCCGTCCACCCGCACCCGCGCGCCGCGCGCCTGCCCCACGTGCCTGGGGTACGACCACGCGTAGAGCGCGCAGTCCCCCTGCGCCGTCAGCGCGCAGTAGAAGAGGCCGCGCTGGTTGTCGAAGCGCGTGTACACCTGCGCCCGCAGCTCCGGCGCGCTGCGCGGCAGCGTGCCTAGGTAGACGCTCTGGTTGGCGCTGCACGCCGTGCCGAGCTGCCGCAGGGGGGTGGGGCCGTAGGGGTTCGCCTGGTCCCACGCGAGCTGCAGGAGCACATGGAGGGGGGCGCGCGTATCGCCCTCAGGCTCCTCGGTGGTGAGCCATGAGCGCCAGGTGGCGTTGAGCGACAGCCCCCACACGTGCCGCGGCGCCCGCGGCGTGATGAAGCCGCTCAGCTGGCACGCCTCGCCCTCGAGCGGTTGGAGCGGGTCGGTGTTGATGAGCGACAGCGAGCGCGCGGGCAGCTCTACGAGCTGCACGCCGTCGCTGATTCGCACATCCCCGTGCGCCTCAACGCGCCCAAACGGCGCCAGGGGCGCGCAGTCGACGCTCACGAGACTCGGCTCCTGCGCGAAGACGCCCGCCGGCGCCTCCTCGGGCTCGCGCAAGAAGCTCATCGACAGCGTGGGCGCCTCGTCCCGCCGCCTGTGGCCGAGGTGCAGCCCGGTGAGGCGCGCGCCGCGCACGCGGCGGTCGTTCCCCGCGCACCGCTCCTCGAGCGTGAGCCCAGGGGCGTCAGGGGCGGGGCGGAGGTCAAAGAGGGCGAGGGGGGCGGGCGCGGCGGGGTCGTCGGCGGGGGCGTCGGCGGGGTGGCGGCGCAGCGCCACGAGCGCGTCGTCGAGGCAGGCGAAGCGCGGGCGCTCGCCGGGCGTGAGCGGGCGCGCCTCGTCGGTGACGTCGAGCGTGAGCGGCGCCGTGGGCCGGACGCGGCAGCGGCGCGACGAGAAGAGGGACTCGTCGGGGGGCGCCATGTCGAGCGTCATGGGCGCCATGTCGGGCGCCATGTCGGGCGCCATGTCGGGCGCCATGTCGGGCGCCATGTCGGGCGCCATGTCCGCGCGAGGCGCGAGGTCATAGGGGGGCGCCTCGCGCAGCGCGCACCGCCCCTGCGCGCAGAGGCGGTTGGGGGCGCACTGCGCGTCGGAGTAGCACTCGAGCGTGCCCTCCACGAGGAGCGCCTCGCACCCCGCGCCGGCGCAGGCGAGGGCGACGAGCGCCGCGCGGCGCAGGGCGCGCAGGGCGCGCAGGGCGCGCAGGGCGCGCAGGGCGCGCAGGGCAGGCTTCAAGACGGGCTTCACACCACACCTCACCTCTCGCCCTCGGGGGCGCCCAAGAGGGGCAGCAGGAGGCCGGCGCCGTAGGTGAGCGCGCCGGCGGCGAGCAGGCCCGCCGCCCACAGGCGCGCCCCGTCGATGGCCTCGCGCCGCGCCCCGAGCAGCGGCGAGGGGCCCGAGGAGGCGTAGCGCGCCTGCTCCACGGCGCTGAGGCCCAGCAGGGCCGCGCCCACCCCCCCCGCGGCGAGGCCCGCGCGCCGGAGGGCGCGGGCGGGGGAGGGCGGCGGGGGCAGCGGCTCAAGGGAGAGGGCGAGCGCCACCTCCGCGCAGAGGTCGGCGCGCCGCGGGCCCTGCTGCCGCCCCTCGCGCGGCGGCGAGGGGGCGTAGAGGCCGCAGGGGGGGACGCGCAGGGCGCCGCTCAGCGGGGCGTGGCCGGCGGCCTCGGCGGCGAGGGCGTAGTCGCCCGGCGGGCGCGCGAGGGGCGCGCCGGGCGCGGCGGCGAGCCCCCCCACCCACAGCTGCGCCAGCGAGACGGGCGCGCCCCCCTCCCCGCGCGCGCTCACCCGCACCGGGCGCGACAGCGCCACCTCCACGAGGACGGCGGCCCCCGCGCAGCGCGCGGGGCGCGGCGCCTCCACCACGCGCTCCACGGGCAGGTAGCCCTCGCGCGAGACGCGGACCGCGGCGGGGACGCCCCAGCGGACCGCGCGCGGCGCCTCCACGGCGGCGTCGGCGGGCGTCACCGACCACGCGAGGCGCGCGGCGCAGCGGCGGAGGCGCGCCTCCACGGGCGCCCCCCCCGCCGGGCCCTCCACCGTGAGCGGCTCATAGCCCTCCACGGCGAGCGCCACGCGCTCCCCCTCGCCCACGGCGTCCACGGGGAGCGGCAGGGGGTCGAGGGTGAGCGCGTCCACGGCGGTGAGCGGCGAGCGGCACGAGAGGGGCGGGGGGGCCAGGCGCGGCGCCGGGGCCGCCGCCGAGAGCGTGAGGGCGTCCTCCTGCCGCGCGCAGTTGCCCTCCCACCGCGCCACGTAGCGCCCCGCCGGGAGGGTGAGGCGCGCCTCGCGCGCCCCCCCGAGGCGCACCGACCACGAGGGCGGCGCGGCGCACTCGGGGGCGATGCCGCAGGCGCGGCGCCACGCCTCCGCGCTCGGCGGCGAGAGCGTGAGCGTGAGGGGGCGCGGCAGCGGCGGCACCACGAGCGTCACCAGCCCGCGCGGCTCAAGCCACGCCAGGCCCGCCGCCCGCGCCGCCCCCGCCGCCCGCGCCTGCAGCTCCTCCGCCCGCGCCCGCCGCCGCCCCCGCTCCTCCGCCCCCGCCGCCCGCCCGAGCAGCGCCTCGAGCGCCTCGAGCTCCGCGAGCGCGCTGAGCGCGCGCGTGCTCCACAGCAGCCGCCCCGTCCCCTCATCCGACAGATAGAACGCCGCCCCCGCCCGCGTCCCCGCGAGGCAGGCGAGCGTAGGGCGCCGGGCGTCCTGCCCCCCCGCCGGGTCCCCCGCCGCCCCCGCCGCCCCCGCCGCCCCCGCCGCCCCCGCCGCCCTCACCACCGCGTCCC
>VGTA01000516.1 GCA_016874875.1 Deltaproteobacteria bacterium
CCCTCGTGGCGCTCCGCAAGGAGGGCGCGATTCCGGACGCGCTGCTCACCCTCGAGCACCCAGACGTGGTGACGCTGGGGCGCAACGCGGGGGCGGCGAGCCTGCTGTGGAGCGCGGAGGAGCTATCGGCGCGCGGGGTGCAGCTCGTGGTGAGCGACCGCGGCGGCGACGCCACCTACCACGGGCCAGGGCAGCTGGTGGCGTACCCGATCCTCGACCTCCGCCCCGACTGGGCGGACGTGCCGCGTTTCGTGCGCGCCCTCGAGCAGGTGATGCTCGACGTGCTAGCGAGCTACGGGCTGACGGGGGGGCGCGTGGAGGGGGCGCCGGGGGTCTGGCTCTCGCACCCCGACCGCAAGCTCGGCGCCGTGGGCGCGCGCATCAGCCGCTGGGTCACGCACCACGGCGTGGCGCTCAACGTCAACACCGACCTCCGGCGCTTTGGGCTGATCGTGCCGTGCGGGCTGGCGGGGAAGGGCGTGAGCAGCCTCGCCCGCGAGCTCGGCGCGGAGGTGGATTTTGAGGAGGCGCGCGAGCGCCTCATCGCGCGGTTCGCGGCGACCTTTGGGCGCGCCGCGGAGGCGCGCGCCCCAGAGACCCTGCCGCGCCCCGCTGAGGGCGCCGCCGTGGGAGGAGAGAGCACATGAGCAGCCCCCTCGTGCAGATCGACGAGCCCCGCCCGCGCCCCGCCGGCGACGGCGCGCCCGCCCTGACCCTACACGCCCCCGCCGCCCCCGCCGCGCCCGCCGCGCCCCGGGTCCGCAAGCGCGAGCCCGGCCCGCGCCCCGACTGGCTGCGCGTCCGCTACAGCCGCAACGACACCTTCAAGGAGATCGAGGCGCTCAAGGACGGGCTCAACCTCGTGACGGTGTGCGAGGAGGCGCGCTGCCCCAACATCGACGAGTGCTGGAGCGCCGGCACCGCCACCTTTATGCTGATGGGCGATATCTGCACGCGCCGCTGCGGCTTCTGCGCCGTGGCCAAGGGCGCGCCGCGCGCGCTCGACCCGCAGGAGCCGGCGCACACGGCGGAGGCGATTCGGCGCATGAAGGTGCGCCACGCGGTGATCACGAGCGTCAACCGCGACGACCTCCCCGACGGCGGCTCGGCGCATTTCGCCGCCACGGTGAGCGCGATTCGCGCGGCGTCGCCGAGCACGCGGGTGGAGCTCCTGATTCCCGACTTTATGGGCGACCGCGCCGCCGTGGAGCGCGTCCTTGACGCGGGCCCGCACATCGTGGCGCACAACACCGAGACGGTGCCGCGCCTCTACCGCCGCGTCCGCCCGCAGGCGGAGTACCGCCGCACCCTCGAAGTCCTGCGCTGGATTCACGAGCGCCCCGGCGTCCTCTCCAAGACGGGCCTGATGTTGGGGCTCGGCGAGGAGGACGCGGAGGTGGAGGACGTGATGTGGGCGCTCCGCGAGGCGGGCTGCGACATCCTCTCCCTCGGCCAGTTCCTCTCCCCCACGCCCAAGCACCTCGCCGTAGAGCGCTGGGTCACCCCCGACACCTTTAGCCGCCTCGCGGAGGTGGGCCGCTCCATGGGCTTCTTGCACGTGGAGGCGGGCCCCATGGTGCGCTCTAGCTACATGGCGCACCGCCCCTTCGGCGACCTCTAGCGCCCCCCGCCCCAGGGGCCGCGAGGGGCGAGGCGCCCCCTCAGGAGCTCGTATGTCCCCCGTCCGCAGCGCCGCGCCCCGCGCCATGCCCCGTCCTCTGCCCCGCCCCCTGCCCCGCGCCGCCCTCTCCGCCGCGCCTCCCCTCTGGCGGGGCGGGGGCGCTCAGCTCCACGCCGCTCTCCTGCGCACCCTCCCGCTCGCCCTCGGCGCCGCCCTCGGCGCCCCCCTCGCCGGCTGTGATGACGCGCCGGGGGGGGGGGCGGGGCGGGCGGGCGAGGAGGGCGGCGCGGGCGGCGCGGGCGGCGCGGGCGGCGCGGGCGCGGGCGCGGGCGCGGGCGCGGGCAGCGCGGGGAGCTCGGGGAGCGCAGGCGCGGGGGGCGCAGGGGGCGCAGGGAGCGCGGGCAGCGCGGGGGGCGCGGGCAGCGTGGGCGGTACAGGCGCGGGCGCGGGCGCCGGCGCGGGCGCGGCGGGGGGGGAGGGCGCGGCGGGGGCGGGCGGCGGGGCGGCGGGCGGCGCGGGGGAGGGGGGGGCGGCGCCGTTCGCGCCCACCTCCGACGAGGACGGGCGCTTTTGGGTGCGCGTCACCCTCGACGGCGCGCCGCTCGCCGACGCGCTCGTCACGCAGGGGGGTGCGGGGCGGTCGTGGCGCGCCGACGCCGACGGGCTCGCCCTCGTGCAGCTCGACGCGCAGGCGCTTGACGCGCTCACGCTGTTCGCCTCGCACCCCGCCGCGCGCACCCGGTCCGCCGCGGTGGGGGCGGCGCGGCGCGAGCCCCTCTCCCTCGCGCTCACCTCGGCGGCGGCGCCCGACAACCCCTCCTACCCCTTCTCCGACCCCGGCGAGCCGGGGCGCCGCCTGAGCACCGCGCAGTGCGGGCACTGCCACCTCAGCAACAACGACTCGTGGGTGCGCTCGCCGCACCGCTCCTCCGCCCAGAACACCGTCGTCTATGACCTCTACACGGGGCGCGCCTCGGGGCTCGGCACGCCGGAGCTGTGCGCGGCGGCGGGGGGGCGGTGGGCGGAGGGGCAGGTGGAGGGGCGCGACGAGCGCGCGTGGCAGTGCTACCGCGACCTCAGCGCCCTCGGCGCCTACAACGCCTCCTGCGCCGCCCCCCCCTGCGACACCGTCGCCCTCGCCGCCGGCGCCTCGCCGGCGCGCTGGGGGGGGTGCGCGGACTGCCACGCCCCGGGCGTCAACGGCGTGGCGCGCGGCGGCCACGACCTGCTGTCGGCGCGCGGCCACGCCTTTGAGTATGGGGTGTCGTGCGACGTGTGTCACCACGTGGCGGAGGTGGACATGGCCGCGCCAGCGGGGGTGGGCGGGCGGCTGTTGCTGTGGCGCCCGCGCGAGGAGGCCTCGCCCTCTCTCGGGGGCGGCGGCTACCTGCCGCTCTCGTTTGGGCCGAGCGCCGACGTGTCCAACCCCCGCATGGGCCTCTCGCCGCGCGACCACTTCCGCGACGGCGCCCTCTGCGGCGGTTGCCACCAGCACGACCACTCCGACGAGCACGCGCTCACGCCCATCGACCGCGGGCGGTGGCCGGGGGGGGCGCTCTCCAACCAGAGCACCTTCGTGGAGTGGTTCGAGGGCCCCGTCGCCGAGGTGGCGGCGTGCAACGAGTGCCACATGCCCCCCCTGTCGGGGCTGATGAACGGCGGCAATCTGGAGCGGTACGTGAGCGCGGAGGTGGGCGTGCAGGGGGGCTGGCCCCGCCCCTACGGCGAGGCGCGCGAGCACGCCTGGTGGGGGCCGCGGCAGCCCGAGGGCGCCCTCCTGCGCCTCGCGGCGGCGCTGCGGGTGTCGCTCGCGCCCGCCTCCCGCCCAGAGGCGCGCGCCGAGGGCCTGCTGGGCGCCTCGGACGCGGAGCTCGACGCCCTCGCCGCGGAGGGGGCGGGGGGGCTGTGGCGGGTGGAGGTGGAGACGCGCGCGGTGGGGGCGGGGCACGGCCTGCCCACGGGGGAGCCGATGCGTCACCTGATCTTGGCGGTGGAGCTGCGCTGCGGCGAGGGGGAGGCGGGCGGGCTGGGGAGTCCGCAGGTGGCGGTGGGCGGGGACGC
>VGTA01000517.1 GCA_016874875.1 Deltaproteobacteria bacterium
GGCGAGGGCGCCGAGGACGGCGGGGGCGGCGCGAGGTCCTCATAGGCGGCGTCGAGGGCGGCGGAGATGCCCGCCCACAGCCCCCCCACCACCAAGGCGACGGCGAGGAGGAGGACGCGGCCGCCGCGGCGCGGGGCGGGGGCGGGGGCGCTCACCGGGGCACCTCAGAAGGCCTCATCGGCCTCGGGGTGCAGGCGCGGCGCCCCGGCGGCGCCGAGGCGCTGCCACACGAGGTCGCGCTTGAGGGGCTTGAGCGCCCTCAGGGTGTCGGCGTAGGCGTCCATGTCGATCTGCCCGCCGGGGTCGCCGTGGAGGGCGGTCCAGAGGATGTGACGCTGGAAGGCCTCCATCATCACATGGATGATCTCGTGGGGCAAATCGCCGCGCGCCTCGCGCGCCAAGTAGAACGCGCGCGCCTCGGCGGGCGCCTCGTTGAGCACCTGCAGGCCGATCAGGAAGTGGAGGTTGACGTGCAGGAAGGGGTCTACGTCCCCTGGGTAGGCCACGTGGTCCCCCTCAAAGACGCCGATCGCCTCAAAGAAGGGGAACCAGTGGGGGTGATCCACCAAGGAGCGCCCGAGCACATAGGCGGCGCCCTCGAGCTGCGGGCCCGTCTTGAGCTGCGACCACACCTGCGCGATCACCTCTTTGGAGACTCCCTGGAACTCGATGACGATCTGCGGCGCGCGCTGCTCAGCGGGGGCGAGGGGCGGCGCGGCGGGGGCGGGGGTCTCAGGCTCGTCGCTCATGAGTCTGCCTTTCGGGGGGGCGCGAGGGGCTCAGCCTCGGGGGGGGAGGAGAGGGGGGGAGAGGAGAGCGCGGCGGGGAGCGCGGCGCGCTGCGCGTCGAGCCACCCCTGCAGTATGAGACTCGCCGCCACCTGGTCAACCACCGCCTTGCGGTCAGCGCGGCGGACGTCCCCCTCGAGGAGCGCCCGCTCCGCCGCCACCGTGGTGAGGCGCTCATCCCAGCGCGCCACGGGCGCGCTCACGCAGAGCAGCAGCCCCTCCACAAAGCGCGCCACGCGCCGCGTCTGGAGGCCCTCCTGCCCATTGAGGCGCAGGGGCCAGCCCACCACGAGCTGCGTGACGCCCTGCTCCGCCACGATGCGCGCCAGCTCGCGCGACACCGCCTTGAGGTCGCCGCTGTGGTGGAGCGTCTTATAAGGCTGCGCGATGAGGCGCTGAGGGTCGCTGAGCGCCAAGCCCACGCGCCGCTCCCCGAGGTCTACGCCGAGGGCGCGGCTCACGGCGCGTCCTCGGGGGGGCGGCCGGGGGGCGCGGGGAGCGCGAGGCGCGTGAGCGTCACGCCGGCGGGGAGGGGCGCGAGGAGCCACCACGCCCCGTGGGCGCGCGCCACCGCCGCGTTCACCACCGGCGGCAGACTCACCAGGCGCGCCGCCCCCCAGGGCCCCGCCGCGCGCGGCTCGAGGAGGTAGAGGGCGGCGCTGCCCTGCGCGAAGAGGCGGAGGCCCCCCCCCACCGCGCCCGCCCCCACAGCGCCGCCGGGCTCGCGGCGCTCAAAGATGTCAAAGAGCGCATACTCGCCGGGGAGCGAGAGCAGCGACTCCACCGCGAGGCGCCCGTCGCGCCAGCGGAGGCGGCGGAGGTGCGCGCGGGCGCGTTGGCCGTAGGCGGCCACCCAGCCGTCGGTGAAGTAGAGGGCGGGCGCGTCGCCCTCCTCCCAGCGCCCCCACCACAGCCCCTTGACGCCGCGGGCGGTGGGCGCCACCACGGGCTCCCCCCCCGCCCCCGCGCCTTCAGCGCCGAGGGTCAAGAGCAGATCACCGAACTCGCCCTGCTCCTCGCCGTAGACCCTGCCCACGGCGAGGTCCTCGCGCCCGTCGGCGTCGAGGTCCGCGCGGAGCCAGCTGGTGCCCATGCGGAGCGGCGGGGAGGGGTGGGCGGCGGCGGGCGGGGCGCCGTCTGTGAGGGGGAGGGCGCGGAGCGCGACCTCGCGGGTGTGGTACTTGCTCACGAAATGCGCCACGCGGAGGAGGGGCGCGCCGGCCCCCTCCCCCTCGCGCCCCACGGACAGCGACACCGCCTGCGCGCGCGGCCCCGCGTGCCGCCACAGCTCCCGCAGCGCGCCCGTGGCGGGGTGGACGGCGGTGAGGGTGAGGGGGGCGTCGAGGCGCCCCACGCCCTGCCCCCACGCCACCACCAGCGCCCCCTCCGCGCCGAGGCGCCCCTCGGCGAGCAGGTGCGCCTCCCCCGCCCCCCGCGCCGCCCACAGCGCGGCGCCGAGGGCGCCGTCGGGGGTGATGGGGTGGGCGGTGAGGGCGTCCCCCTGCGCGCACAGCGCCTCATCGCGCCCGTCGCCGTCGAGGTCCACCGCGAAGACTCGGCGGGCGACGGGGGCGGCGGGGGCGGCGGGGGCGGCGGGGGCGGCGGGGGCGGCGAGCGCGGTGAGCGCGGCGGGGGCGGCGAGCGCCGCGCAGAGGGCGAGGGCCGCCGCGCGGCGCCCGCTCACGGGCGCGCCTCGGCGGGCGCGAGGGGCGCGCGGGTGTGCATCGGCGTCCACAGGCGCTCCCAGCGCACGTGGCGCTCCTCGGGCTGGTCGCCGAAGGCGGGGCGCTCGAAGTTGCTCAGCCAGATGAAGGTGGCGCGCCCCTTGACGCGCTCCACGGGGACAAAGCCCCAGAAGCGGGAGTCGTAGGAGTTGTCGCGGTTGTCGCCCATGACGAACACGTGTCCCTCGGGGACGCGCCACGGGAAGGGGTAGGGGGGCGCGGGGAGGGTGTCGCCCCCCTCGAGGCACATGTAGGGCGGCGGCGGCGCCTGCCGCCCCTCGGCGCGCTGGCGGACCTCGCGCGAGGTGTAGACGCGGCTCGCCCAGTCGAAGGGGGCGCGGGCGCCCTGGGCGGCGTCGCGCGCCTCGCGGCGAGGCGCGTCGAGGGCGGGCGTGCTCCGCAGGACGGTGAAGGTCTGGCGCTCGTCGTCCTCAGGGTGTGGAATCGTCACCTCGAACGCGCTGAGGCCCTCGCGTATCGAGAGGGGGTTGGTCTCAAAGTACTCGTAGTCGCCGAAGGGGCCGAGGGGGCGCTCTTGGGACCACGCGCCGTTGACGCTCAGGAAGCCGCCGCGCGTCACCTCCACGGTGTCGCCGGCGACGGCCATCACGCGCTTGATGTAGTCTTTTGACTCGCAGGGGTAGTCGAAAACGACCACGTCGCCCCGGGCGGGGCTGGACCAGCGCGGCCCCGCCTCGCCCTTGAGGGGATTCCAGAGGGCGTAGGAGACCTTGTTGATGAAGATGAAGTCCCCGACGGCGAGGGTGGGGATCATGGAGCCGGTGGGGATGGTGAAGGCCTCAAAGAGGAAGACGCGGACCACGACGGCGAGGGCGATGGCCACGCCAAAGGACTCGAGGGATTCGCGGATGGCGCCCTTCTTGAAGGGCTCGAAGGTGGCGGCGAGGTGGTCGTGGGCCTCGGCGAGGCGCTCCTCTGAGAGCTCGGGGGAGTCGGCGTCGGGGGCGGCGCGGTGGGCCTCGAGGGCGCACGCGAGGCGCGCCACCTCCCCCGCCGCGTCGCTGTGCGCCTCGGCGCCCTGGGCGGCGAGGGCGCGGCGGTGGCGCCTGAGGAGCTTGGCGGCCACCGCGTGCAGGTCGCGCGCGTCCCGGGCGCGCTCCTTGAGGGGGCGGGAGGGCGGCGGGGG
>VGTA01000518.1 GCA_016874875.1 Deltaproteobacteria bacterium
GGTTCGTGTCGCCCGTGAACGCGAGCGCCGACGGCAGCGTGAGCGCGGAAAAGAAGCCGCGGAAAGTGCCGTCACTTAGCCCCGATTGCCCCGCCATTGTGACGCCCGCGAGCGCCGCGGCGGGGAAGCCGACGCAGTTAGCCACTATGACCTGCGCCGCGAGGGCGCTGTTCGAGAGGCTCGCGCCCGCCGCGAAATTGCAATTGATGAGATAGATGACTGCCGTAACCGTGGCGGCGATTGTCACGGCGCCCGCGATCTCGCAGTCGCGCACCGTTATGAAGTTGGCGGTGCCGTTGGTGATCGTGAGCCCTCCGAGCATCTGGCAGTCGATCAGCGCGTGGCGCCCCTGCGTGCCATTGACCGTGGTTAACCCCTCGATCTGAAAGCCCTGCACCAAGTTTCGCGTGCTGCTCGCGCCGCTGATCGTGAGCCCGCGCACAAGCTCCGCGACACCGAAGCCGCCCGTGCCAGCGCCCTCGCCGCGCAACTTGAGCAGGACTTTATCGTTGAGCGCGACGGTCGCCCCTCCATAGGAGCCCGGCGAGCACCACACGAGCGTATTGGCACCCGTGGCCGCGTCCACGCCGTCCTGCACGTCGTTTACGCCGTCGTTCACGTACACGACATGAGATGTCAGCCCGCTCAGATCGTCGACCTCGTCAGAGACGGCTTTGATCTGAGCATCGAGGAGGCTGTCTGCGTTGTTGAGAGATGAAGCCGACGCGAGGTAGTTAGAGCCCGCCGGGGCCGTGTAAGCGCCGCCATCGCCTAACCCCGCGCCCGCCTGCGTGGTGTTCAGCTCCACCTGCACGGAGGCGCGCGCCGCCGCTTCCGCGTCAATGTTCGCCTGGAGCGTTGCGTCCGCGCTCGCGCGCGTCGCCGCCTCCGCGCTGAGCTGTGCGCTCGTCGCTACGCCGCTCACGTCAGCGGCCACAAGAGCCTGATCAACCCACGCGCTGCCGCTCCAATAAAGCACGTCGCGCGTGCTCGGCGTCGGGGCGTCCACGTCGAGGAGGTCGTTGAGGTTGAGAACGCTTTCCGTGTTGTCGATCTTGTCTATCTTGCCGTTGGTGATCGTGCCGCCCATGTCCTCATTGATCACTAACATATCGCCCACAGCCCAGCTCTGCCCAAAGCGCGTACCCGCGGCGCTCACCTTGTAGAAGTCGCCCTGCTCCGCGTATGAGAGATCGGGTACTGCGTTAATCGCGTCGAAGAAGCCTTTATAGGTCATGCCCCCTACGATACCCGCGACGCTCGCCGCGAGCCCTGCGGGCGTAACGGCTATGGTCTGTGAGGTGCCCGTGGTCGCTTCGCCTACGGTGGCGAGTCGCACCTTACCGGCTACAACGGTCGTAGCGTCTGGTACAGAAGCCGCGCCGCCCGTCTTGGTGTTTCCGCTCAATGTCGCCATTATAGCCCCCGCTCGCTGAGGTTGATGATCACGCGCACATCGCCCGCGCCCACTCCCGCGAAAGTCACGCGCAAGGCCTCCGCGAGGGGGCCTACGTCGCCGCTAATCACTATAACGTCACTCTCGGTAGCGTCCGTTACGTGGGTGCGCCAGGTCGTGCCGCCCGGCACTCGATACGCTAAGGTGAAGGTGCCGCCGCTCAGCCCCTCCGCGCTCAATTGCACGTTGCGGTAGTAGTCGGCGATGCCCTGCCCTAAGTGGTGCTTCTCGATGCGAAGCTCGGCGCCCGCGGTCGAGGTGAAAACGTGTGTCTGGATCATGTGCTGTGCCCCTTCGTTAGTGGCGCCCAAAGCCCCCGGGCAGGTTCCCCCATATTCTATCACTATCGCGCTCATTAGCGCGAGCCTGTATGTCCTCTTGCGTGTCTAGCTCGTCGTCGCCCCCCGCTAGGCGCTCGTCGCTCGTGCCCGTTATGTCGCCCCCCTCCCCAAAGCTGAGCGAGTAGGTAAAGCTGCTCTTTCTGAGCCAGGTTTCCGCGATCCATAGGCTCATCACCGTGTCGTCGTGGCGCTCTTTCCCTAGTGAAAAGAGCTCGTGCAACAACGGCTCGATCCGCTCGCGGTCGGCCTCTGTCCGCGAGGGGATGATCACCTTCCCGTTCTCAAACAGCGTGCTAAGCGCCGGCACACCCTCCCAGGCGTCCGCCTTGTTGCGCGCGTGCGTGATGTGTCCTTTTAGGGGGAGGTCGGTCGAGCGCTGGAGCCCTAGATAGTGCAGCTCGCCAAATGCGTTTTTTTCCACCGCCACTACGCGCACCCGCGCGCCGTACTTGGCGTATTGCGCCTTAACGTGCGTGTGCAACTCGGCCATACTCAGCCCGCGCCGCCTCCAGATGTCTAAGAGGTAGCGGTCGCCGTTCTCGGCGCGCCCCCACGTGATCCCCACGCTAAAGTCGGTGTCGCGCTCCTCCGCCGCGCGCGCGTCCGTCACTAGCGCGAAATCCCACCCCTGCACTATGTCTATCACCTCGCCGGGTATCTGCCCCAGGCTCAGCCCCGCCCCGCGCTCTAGCGCCGCGTCTAGCCAGGTCTGCTTGAACGGCGCCGCGCTGTCGTCCTGTACTTCGTTCTGGAACTCACGGCTAAACAGCCGCGGCCCCACCGTGTGACGCTCTAAGAGCAAATAGTCAAGCGGGCGCTGCTCGGGCCACAGCGCCCGCCCCCCCGTCACCTCTACACCCGTGATGATCTCCCGCCCCCCGACGTCCTCGCGCGTGTAGCTGTAGCGCTCTGGCCATTCGGGGATCGCCTGGTCGTGTAGCACGTGATAGGTGGGGTCTTTCAGTAGGTGCGCGAAAAGGTCATCATGGTGCTTCCGCGTGCCGATAACTATAATCGCGCCGCCGCGCGAGAGCATAGGCGCCACCGTGCCGCGCCACCATTCGCGCGTCTTGGCGCGCACCCCCGCGCTATAGGTGTTCTTGTCGTCCTGTATGTCGTCGCACAAGATCAGGTCAAAGTGTCCACCCGTCACGGCGCCCCCCGCCCCGATACATTCGAGCGAGGCGTCTACGCTCTCCCGCGTGCGCCTCAAATAGATCATGTTGTTTGTCCATTTGGAGCTCTCGTCACGGAACGGCCCCGCCCCCTCCGCCGGCGCGCTGGTGAAGTCCTCCAAGACCCTCGCGCTATTCAAAAGCGCCGTTACGCGCCTCATGCGCTTTTCCGCCTGCCCCTGGCTCTCGCTGATCCACAAAATCCTAATGTCGCGGTCGAGGCACAAGGCGCGCGTGGCGTAGGTGATCGCCGCCTCCGTCTTCCCGTGGTCGCGCGGCGCCAAGACCAGCGTTTTAGCCTTCACCCCACCCTCCCGCGCCCGCCGCGCCGCCGCCTCGAAGGTGTCCAGCCACCGGTCGCGATGCGTCGCGCGGCTCATCCCACAGTAGTAGGTGTCGAAGAACTGCGGTGAGGCCGCGCTCAGTAGGCGCCGCCCCTCGCTGCGCGTCAACAGCTCCGCGACGTCCACCGCTCAGCCCTCGCCGGCGCCGTCGTCGAGGTGCTCGCGCAACGCCTCCTCTGCGTCGTCAAGCGCGCCGCTCGCGAGTGCGTACAGCGCGCCGCACAACGCGCCGTCCTGCAACCCCCACACCTCCGCCACCCGCGCCGGCGCGAAGCGCCCAAAGGCCGCCCCCGCCTCTACATAGCGCGGGGCGCTCAAGTCGTGTCGCTG
>VGTA01000519.1 GCA_016874875.1 Deltaproteobacteria bacterium
CGCCCCGCGCACCAGCGACGAATCCCCCGCCACCACATCAAAAGGCGCCCGCCACCCCAGCTTCATCTGCACCACACGCCGCAACAGATGAAGCCGCCCCGCCACCCCCGGGCGCAGGAACAGCTCAGACGGATCGAACCCCGGCTTCCCAAAAATATCCACACAGTGACGAAAATCCGGCGCCCGAGACGGCGAGAGCCAATAGTCATAGGAGAACCACGCGTCTGGCTCCGCCACCGCCAACAGCTGCCCCGAGCGGGCGTGCCCCAGGCACTCCGCCCCCTCCCCCTCCCCTGGGCGCAGCACCGCGCGCACCCCCGGCACCCCCAACAGGCGCGCGCGCACCTCCTCCACGAACCCCTCCGACGCCGGCGCGCCGCGCTCGCCGCGCACGTACACGTGCGCCACCTGATTATCGCACACCGCGAACGCGCGCGACGCGCTCGGCTCTAGCAGGTCGCCGTTCGCCGCCGCGTCCACCGACAGCCACCCCGCCTCCCGCAGCGCCACGTTCAGCGGCGCCGCGCGGCGGACCTCCGTGAAGCCGTAGTCGGACACCACCAGCACCTCATACCCCTCCTCCTCCGCCACCCGCAGCGACTCCCCCACCCGCGCGTCCACCGCCCGCAGCGCCGCCCGCGCCTGCGGCGCGCGGGGGCCGAAACGCTGCCCCTCGTAGTCGAGCCCCGGCGCGTAGCACAGCAGCAGCCGCGGGCGGCGGCCGCGCATCAGGCGCTCCGCCGCCCCCAGAATCCACGCGGTGGACGGCGGCGAGGCCATGGGGCCCCAGAAGTGGAAGAAGGGGAAGGGGCCGAGCTCACGCACGCACTCCTCCTTGAAGGAGAGGTCCGATGAGTACACGTCGGCGCCCTTGCGCCCGTTGGCGAAATAGGTGGGGCGCTCCGTGAGCGTGAGGTCGCAGGTGGAGTGCGTGCAGAACCGCCAGAACAGGCTCGCGCTCGTCACCGTGGGGTCCAGCCGCCGCGCCGCCTCCCAGAGCCGCTCGCCGCTCAGGGCGCCGTCGCTCCGCTCCCAGCTGAAGACCTTGCCGTGCGCGGGCTCGTACCAGCCGTTCGACACCGCCCCGTGCTCCCGCGGACTCAGCCCCGTGACCAGCGTGGCGTGCGAGGGGCAGGTGAGCGCCGGGGCGGGCGCGCGCAGCGGGCGCAGGGAGCCGCGGGCGGCGAGCGCCGCGAGGTGGGGGCTGTCGTCGCCGACCTCCCACGGGGACAGCGCGGCGAGGTTGAGGAGCAGCAGGCGGCGGGGGGTGGGCATGGGGGGCTCCGGGCGCGAGGGGGCGGCGCGCAAGGATAGCGGGCGCGGGGGCGGGGGCGGCAAGGGGATTTTAAGGGGATTTTAAGGGGCTTTTGCGCCCGCGGCG
Source organism: Deltaproteobacteria bacterium (assembly GCA_016874875.1). Taxonomy (GTDB): domain Bacteria; phylum Myxococcota_A; class Bradymonadia; order UBA7976; family VGTA01; genus VGTA01. The sequence goes on from VGTA01000519.1 coordinate 1,382, forward strand.
CCCTGTGTCATACTCCCCGCGCCCCGCCGCGCGGGCGAGGCGACACCCCCTGAGGAGCACCCCGTGAGCTCACCTGACACACCGCCCCGCCTACAGAGCTTTGCGGAGTTCTGGCCCTACTACCTCGGCGAGCACCGCCTCCCCCTCTGCCGCTGGGTCCACTTTGTGGGCACCTCCGGCTTCGTCGCCTACCTCGCCGCCCTCGTCGCCGAGGACCCCGCGCGCGTGGGCGGCGCCGTGGCGGCGGCGGTGGCGCTGGGCGCCGCCCTCTTTGGGCTCGAGGCGCGGCGCAGCGCCGCGCTGGTCCTCTTGGCGATGATCGCCCTCATGGCCGCCGCCAGCCCCGCCGTCCTCCTCGGCGTGGTCTTCGCCTACTTCTGGGCGTGGGTCGGGCACTTCCTCGTGGAGCGCAACCGCCCCGCCACCTTCACCTACCCCCTCTGGTCCCTCGCCGGCGACTTTCGCATGTGGCTCGACATGCTCCGCGGGCGGCGCTGGACTAACCCCCCCACGGAGCGCGCGTGAACACATGAACAAGGTCTACCCCAGCGCCGCCGCCGCCCTCGAGGGCCTGCGCGACGGCATGACGCTCCTCGTGGGCGGCTTTGGGCTCTCGGGCAACCCCGAGAACCTCATCAGCGCCGTCCACGCCCTCGGCGTGCGCGGCCTCACCCTCGTGAGCAACAACGCCGGCGTCGATGACCTCGGCCTCGGCGTGCTCCTCAAGGCGCGGCAGGTGGCGCGCATGATCGGCTCCTACGTGGGCGAGAACAAGGAGTTCGAGCGCCAGTTCCTCTCCGGCGAGCTCGACGTGGAGCTCTGCCCCCAGGGCACCCTCGCCGAGCGCCTCCGCGCCGCCGGCGCCGGCATCCCCGCCTTCTTCACCGCCACCGGCGTGGGCACCCTGCGCGCTGAGGGGCGCGAGACCCGCGCCTTTGAGGGGCGCGAGTACCTCATGGAGCGCGCCCTCGGCGGCGACTTTGGGCTCGTCAAGGCGTGGCGCGGCGACGCCCACGGCAACCTCGTGTTCCGCAAGACCGCCCGCAACTTTAACCCCCTCGTGGCGCGCGCCGCCCGGGTCACGGTGGCGGAGGTGGAGGAGCTCGTCCCCGCCGGCGCCCTCGACCCCGACGAGGTCCACCTCCCCGGCATCTACGTGCAGCGCGTCGTCCTCGGCGTCGGCCACCAGAAGTGGATCGAGCAGCGCACCACCCGCCCCCGCCCCGCCGCCCAGGAGCCCTGACGATGCCCCTCACCCGCGAACAGATCTGCCGCCGCGTGGCCCGCGAGCTCCGCGACGGCTTCTACGTCAACCTCGGCATCGGCATGCCCACCCTCGTGGCCAACTACGTCCCGGAGGGCGTGGAGGTGGTCCTCCAGAGCGAGAACGGCCTGCTCGGCATCGGCCCCTTCCCCTACGAGGGCGACGAGGACCCCGACCTCATCAACGCCGGCAAGCAGACCGTCACCGCCGTCCCCGGCGCCGCCTTCTTTGACAGCGCCGAGAGTTTCGCCATGATCCGCGGCGGGCACATCGACCTCGCCATCCTCGGCGCCATGGAGGTGTCGGAGCGCGGCGACCTCGCCAACTGGATGGTGCCCGGCAAGATGGTCAAGGGCATGGGCGGCGCCATGGACCTCGTCAACGGCGCCAAGCGCGTCATCGTCACCATGCAGCAGGTGGACAAGGCGGGGGTGTCGAAGCTGGTGCCCAGCTGCACCCTCCCGCTCACGGGCGTCCGCTGCGTCCACCAGGTGGTCACCGAGCTCGGCGTCATGGACGTCACCGCTCAGGGGCTCCTCGTGCGCGAGCTCGCCCCCGGCGTCACCCGCGACGCCTTCAGCGCCGCCTGCGCCGCCGCCCACCGCTTCGCCGACGACCTGCGCGACGTGGAGGTCTAGCCGTGCTCTACATGATCCTCGGCACCGATACCCCCGGCGCCCTCCCCCGCCGCCTTGAGGCCCGCCCGGCGCACGTGGCGCGCCTCAAGGAGCTTGAGGCCGCGGGGCGCCTCGTCTTGGCCGGCCCCCACCCCGCGGTGGACAGCGCCGCCCCGGGGGAGGCCGGCTTCCTCGGCAGCCTCATCGTGGCGGAGTTCCCCTCGCTCGAGGAGGCGCGCGCCTGGGCGGCGGCGGACCCCTACGTGGGGGCGGGGGTCTATGGGGAGGTGGTGGTGCGGCCGTTTGTTAGGGTGCTGCCGGGGGGGTGAGGGCGTTTGTGGGCGGCGGTTAAAAAC
>VGTA01000520.1 GCA_016874875.1 Deltaproteobacteria bacterium
GAGGGCGCTGAGCGGCAGCGAGAGGGCGCAGAGCGCGATGAGGCGCACGGCGGCGGGGGTGGGCGCGCCCCGGAGTCCGCGCAGGGCGTGGCTGCGCGCCTGCGCCTCACGCCACGCCGCCTCCCCCTGCGCCCACAGCGTCGCCGAGACGCAGCGCTCGAGGTGCAGCGTGAGGCGCTCCCAGTCCGCCGCGCGCTCCAGCTCCTCGGCGCTGAGCGTCTGCAGGCCGCGCGGCGTGAGCAGGTAGAGCGCCTCGCGCCCCTCCGAGAGCCACAGCGCGCGCACGGCGCGGAGGTCGAGGCGGGCGAGGTCGCGCCCCTCGAGCGTCTTAAAGAGGCCCTCGGGGCTCACGCGGTAGGCGCGCGCCTGCGGGGGCAGCGCGCGCAGGCGGAGGCCGGCGCGGAGGCGCTGCGCGCCCACGACGGCGAACAGGGCGGCGAACGCGAGGGCGGCGGGGCCCTCGGCGGGGGCGAGGCTGAGGTTGAACGCCGCCATCAGGAGCGCGGCGACGCCGATGGCGACGCTCCTGCCCCCCCGCTCCTGCGTGGGGTAGGGCTTGAGCTGAAAGACCTTGGCGCCGAGGGGAGTCATGCGGTCTCCTGTGGAGGGGCGGGGGGGGGCGGGGAGGGTGGCGGGAGCGGGTCCGGGAGCGCGTCCGGGAGCGCGTCGAGCCACGAGAGGGCGGCGGCGAGGAGCTCGCGCGGGTGCTCGAGCTGCGGGCTGTGCCCAAAGTGGGGGGGCTCGACGATGGTGACGAGGGCCGGCGGGAGCGCCTCACGGTAGATGTCGAGGAGGCCGGCGGGCAAGACGCGCTCGCGCCCGCCCCAAAAGAGGAGCGCCGGCACCCGCAGCGCGCCCAGCTCCCGCCGCGACAGGCCCACCGAGGGCGAGAGGCCGGCGAGGAGCGCCTGCACGGGCGCCCCGCGCAGGGCGGCGCGCGCCGCGAGTCCCACGAGGGGGGCGAGGGGCGGGGGGCGATCAAAGAGGATGCGCAAAAAGCGCTCACCGTCGCGCAGGCGGCGCATGGAGAAGCGCGCGCGCACCTCCTCGATCTGCGCGGGGGTCATACGCGGGCCCGCCGGCGAGCAGAGCACGAGGGCGCGGACGCGCGCGGGGCGCTCGAGGGCGTAGCGGAGTGCCACCGCCCCCCCGAGCGACGTGCCGAGGAGCGCCACCGGCTCCGCCGCCGACAGCGCGTCGAGCACGTCGCGCCACACGGCGAACAGCGCCTCGGGGTCCTCAGCGCAGGGGTGGTGAGGACTCATGCCGTGCGCGGGCGCGCTCGGCGCCACCACGCCCTGGAAGGCGGGGGCGGCGAGGGCGATGAGCGGCCCGTAGCTCGCCGCGCTCGAGCCGATCCCGTGCACCAGCACGAGCGGCGGGCGGCGGGGCGCGCCGGGGGGCAGGGGGGGGGCGGGGGCGACGAGCGCGTGCAGCGGCGTGCGCGCCGCGGTGAGCCAGCGCCCCCGAACGCCAGCGCGCCAGAGGCGCAGGAGGGTGAGGCGCTCAAAGAGGGCGGCTGCGCTGAGGAGGGGGGCGGCGGGGAGACTCATGAGCGTGCCTCTGGGATGCGTCTGCGAGGGGGTGGGGCGCCCGCGCGGAGCTTACACGGCGCGGAGAAGAGCGTAGAGCGCCGCCCCGAGCTCCGGCGACAGCGCGAGCAGCTCCATGAGGCAGCGCTCGCACTCATCATCGCGGCCGAGGGCGTCATAGAGGTCCGCGGCGAGCGCGTAGAGGAGGGCGCGCGCCTCCGCGGGCGCCCCGAGGGCGAGGACGAGGGCGGCCTCGATGCCCTCCACGCCCTCCCGCAGCCCCCCGAGCTCGAGGGCGCACAGGGCGCCGAGGTAGCTCTGCGCGCGCCCCGCCCCGAGGGCGCCGAGCGCTGCGCGCGCGAGCTCGAGCTCACCGGCGAGGTACAGGGCGAGCGCCGCGTCGAGGCTCGGCGGGAGCCCCCCCCCGCCGAGGAGGCGGAGGCGCGCGTCGAGGGGCGGCAGCGGCAGCCCCCCCGCGCGGTGTGGGCGCGCCCCCCCCCCTCGCGCCGCGACGGCCCTCGCCGCGCCCCCCGGGGGCGGCGTGAGGCGCGCATCGAGGGCGATGGAGAGGGAGAGCGCCTCCGAGAAATCGAGCGCCTCGAGGAGCCCCTCGCCGCGCGCGAGGGCCTCGTCGAGGGAGAGCGAGAAGGAGGCGTCGAGCAGGGCGGGGGCGGCGTCCGCGCCCTCGTGCCCCTCGGAGATGAGCAAGAGCTCGAGGTCCTGGAGGTCCCCGTCGAGTCCCACGCCCGCGCCGCCCGCGTCCCCCTCCCGGGCGAAGCGCGCGAGGCGCCCGAGGAGCGCGTCGAGGAGCGGCCCGGCGTGCGCCCCCTCGGGGGCGCGCTCGGGTCGCGCCGGGGGAGACGCGGGCGGCGCCGGGGGAGACGCGGGCGGCGCCGAGAGCCCCTCGGGCGGCGCCGGAGGGGACTGGGGCGGCGCGGGGGCGGGCGGGCGCGCGGGCTGCTCCTCAGCGAGCGGCGGGCGGGCGCCGGCGGGCGGGAGGAGCGGCGCCGGGGTGAACGGCGCCCCGCTCAGCCCCCTCCCGCCCCCCTCCCCGAGCGCCCGCCGCGCCCGCGCTCGCGCCGACAGGGGCCACTCGAGCTCCTCAGCCTCAGCGTGGAGGCGCGGCGGCGGCGCGGAGGGGGCGAGGCGGGGCGCGGGCGGCGGCGCGGGAGGGGCGGAGGGGGGCGCCTCGGGCGCGCGGAGGAGCTCGCGCGTCTCCGCGGAGATGAGGCGGGCGAGGCGCAGCTCGATGGGCGTGTTGAGGGGGAGGAAGAGGGGCGCCGCGGGCGCCGCCTCAGGCGCCCCCTCGGGCATCACCTCAAGCGCCGCCTCAAGCGCCGCCTCAGGCGCCGCCTCAGGCGCCCCCTCGGGCATCACCTCAAGCGCCGCCTCAGGCGCCGCCTCAGGCGCCCCCTCGGGCATCACCTCAAGCGCCGCCTCAGGCGCCGCCTCAGGCGCCCCCTCGGGCATCACCTCAAGCGCCGCCGCAAGCCCAACAGCGCCCCCCACGACCTCACCCCCCAGCGCGCCGCGCGCGCCCAAGAGCTCCTCGCGCGCCTCGGCGGCGGAGCGGGCGAGGAGGGGCTCCCCGAGGGCGGTCGCGACCTCGATCAACAGGGCGAGGCCCTCAGCGCGCAGGTGCGGACCGGCGAGCAGGCGCCGCAGGAGCTCAAAGGCGTGCTCGGCGCGCCCGGCGGTGAGGTGCGCGCGCGCGTCGCGGAGGAGGTCGCGCGCCTCGGCGTCCTCGTCCGCCTCGGCGCCCTCGTCCGCCTCAGGCGCCCAGGGGGGCGCGGGAGCGGGGGGCGCGGCGGGGGTGGGGGGGGCGCTCTCTAGGGCGGCGAGGGCGCGGCGGGCGGCGGGGTCGTCGGGGCGGGCGGCGCGCAGCGCCTCGTAGGCCTCGCGCGCCAGCGGGCGGCGGCCGGCGGCGAGGGCGCGCTCGCCCACGCTCAAGAGCAGCGCGTCCGCCTGCAGGGGGCGGGCGCGGGCGCGGTGGACGTGCGCCCACTCCAGCGCCACCTCGAGGTCCCCCGGGGCCGCCGCCGCCAGGGGGGCGAGGGGCGCCTCGCTCTCGGCGGCGC
>VGTA01000521.1 GCA_016874875.1 Deltaproteobacteria bacterium
CGGGCGCAGCGGGCGCAGAGGGCGCAGAGGGCGCAGAGGGCGCGCGGGCGAGCGCAGCGGGCGCGGCGGGCGCCGCGAGCGAGGCGGGCGCGGCGGGCGCGGCGGGCGCCAAAAACGCGGCGGGCGCGGGGGCGGGGGGCGACGCGGGACCCGCCGCCGGGCGCGAGGCGGAGGGCGCCGGGCGGGGGGGGGGCGCCCCGCTCACCTTCGGACTCCCCGCCGCCGCCGAGGAGCGCGTGGGCGGCCTCACCCTCTCGCGCGCCGCCCCCCTCGCCGCCGACGGGCCCCTCTACCCCGCGCTCATGCAGCAGGCGCAGCTCCTCAAGCAGCACGCCGCCGCCCTCCACAGCCAAGGGCAGCGCCTCTCGCAGCACGACGCCGCCCTCCGCGCCCAGGCCGCCGCCGCCGGCGACGCCGCCGAGCGCCTCGAGGAGCGAATCGGCGAGCTCGCCAAGCGCGTGGAGGGCGCCGAGCGCGTGAGGGGCGACCTCGGGGAGCTCAAGGGGGGCCTGCGCGCCCACGCCCGCCGCCTCGCGCAGCTCGAGCTGCTGGTGGAGGGGCTCGAGGCCAAGGTGGCGGGGTTCGAGGAGCGCCTCGCGCGCGGCGGAGAGGAGCAGCGCGCCGACATACGCGTGTCGCCCAACGAGGGGGAGGGCGACTACACGCGCATCCAGGACGCCATCGACGCCGCCCCCGTGGGCGCCTACATCGGGCTGCTGCCGGGGGTGTACGACGAGCCCATCACCATCACCAAGCCGCTCAAGCTGATCGGCCTCGGGCGCCCGCAGGAGGTGGTGCTGCAGGTGCGCGAGGAGACCTGCGTCACCCTCAACCGCATGGGCGGCACCTTCCAGGAGGCGGTGAGCGACGAGCAGGAGCGCGCCGCGCGCCGGCGGCTGCAGCAGCACACCACCACCGCCGAGGAGCCGTCGCGCGTCTCGGGGCTCATGCGGTGGGTGCAGCGGCAACTAGGGAGGGCGCCGGTGGTGGACGACCGCGGCGCCTTTGAGGTGGAGACGGGGAGCGACGAGGTGTCGATCACCAGCGTGTCGATTCTGTCGATCACGGGCGAGGTGGGGGGCGCGCCCACCGAGCAGCCCGCCATCTCCGTGCGCTCGGGGCACCTGCGCCTCGAGAAGTGCGAGGTCCGCTGCGAGAACGGCGCCGGGGTGGTGGCGGAGGGCGAGAGCGCGCAGGTCACGCTCCGCGCCTGCAAGGTGCTCCACACCCGCGGCCCCGGCGTGCAGCTGAGGACGCGCGCGGTGGCGACGCTGAGCGGGACCTCCGTGACCCGCGCCAAGGAGAGCGGCGTGGACGCGCAGGGCTTCACCGCCGTGCGCCTGATGGACTGCGAGGTCGCCAACAACCAGCGAATCGGCGTGCACGTGGGCTTTAAATCGCAGCTGATCGCCTACCAGTGCGTGATCTCGGGCAACGCCTTCGAGGGCGTGTGGATGAACAGCCAGTCCACCGGCTCCATCAAGAGCTCGGACTTGCGCGGCAACGCCCGCGGGCCTTATGACATCTCCACCGACTGCCGCGTGGAGCTGGTGGGCAACAAGCCCTAGCCGCGCGCGGCCCCAAGGAGGCCAGGATGCCCCAGCGCCCCCCGCGCGCCGCCCGCGCCGCCCTCGCCGCCCTCGCCGCCCTCGCCCTCCCCGCCTGCGGCGCCCGCCCCCCCGCCCCCGTCGCCGACGTCCACGAGATGGACACGCTGCTGATTCGGGGCGGCGGCGCCGAGGCGCTCAGCGGCGACGAGGCGTTCGAGGCGGCGGTGGGCGCGCTCCAATCCCAGCGTTTCGCCGAGTGCGCCGCGCGCTTCGAGGAGTACCAGCGCGCCTTCCCCGACCACCACGCCGCGCAGCCCGCCCGCTACAACCACGGCCTCTGCCTAGAGCACCTCGCGCGCTACGCCGACGCCGCGGCGCAGTTCGCCCGCTACGCCGAGGAGGCGAGGGCGGCGGGGGAGGCGCGCGACGCCCTCGACGGCGACGTGCGCCACGGCTACAGCCTCATCTACGCCCGCCGCTACGCCGAGGCGCTCCCGCTCTACACCCGCCTGCTCACCGAGGCGCCGCTGGTGGGCTTTGACCGCGCCGAGTGCCACCTGCGCCGCGCCATAGCGCGGCGGGGGCTCGGCGACTTCGGCGAGGCGGACCGCGACCTGTCGCTCGCCCTGAGTCACATCAACGGCGCCATCGGCGACCGCCGCGAGGGCAACGAGGCGCTCGCCGAGGCGCATTTCGAGCGCGGCGAGCTGTTCCGCCAGCACATGCGCGCCGTGGCGCTCAAGATGCCCATCAAGCGGATGCAGCGGCTGTTCGCCGACAAGGTGCTGTTCTTCCGCAAGGCGCTCTACGCCTACGTGGACTGCCTCAACGTCCACCACGCCCGCTGGGGCGTCGCCGCCGGCCACCAGCTCGGCGCGCTGCACGTGTCGCTCTACGAGGACCTGATGTGGGCGGAGACGCCGCCGGACTTCGACGAGGAGACGCTGGCCTTCTACTATTTCGAGCTCGAAAAGAAGCTCGCCCCGCTGCTCGGAGAGTCGATCTCGATCTACGAGCGCACGGCCACCCTGAGCGCCACGCGCGGCGTGTGGGGGGAGTGGTCGGACGCCACCGCCCGCGAGCTGCGCCGCCTGCGCGCCCTAGAGGAGCGCGTGCAGCGCCGCCTCACCCTAGAGCCCAAGGAGGCCCACCGCGCCCGCCTCGCCGAGCTCGCCGCCGAGCTCGTGGGCCCCCCGTCGGCGGCGGCGGGCGAGGGGTAGGGGCCGGGCGCCGCGCGCCCGTTGCGTCAAGGCAGCCCCTCAGCTAAAACCCCCCCGCCCCCCGCCGCCCCCCGCGCGCCGAGAGGGCAACAGACCTACAGACGGCGCGAGGAGACGAGCGATGCGCGGAGCGATTCAGGTGACGGCGGCGCTGTGGCTAGCGGCGGCGCTGCTGGGGTGGGCGGGAGAGGCGCGGGGGGAGGAGCGCGTGGCGACGCTGCAGATGGAGAACCGTGCGAAGCTGTCCAAGAGCGACGTGCAGTACCTGAGCGACCTCGTGCAGCAGGCGGCGCTGCGCCTGCCGACGGACCGGTTCTCGGTGATGACGAACGACAACATGGAGGCGCTGCTGCCGCCCGGGACGCGGCTCGCCGACTGCGTGGACGAGTGCGCGGTGCAGACGGCGCGGAACATGCAGGCGCACTGGCTGGTGACGGGGATCGTGTCGCGGTTCGGCGGTGAGCTGAAGGTGGTGCTCAAGCTGTATGAGGCGGTGTCGGGGCAGCCGCGGGAGTCGGTGACGGTGGGGGCGAAGAGGGTGCAGGACCTCGAGGGGCCGCTGCAGGGGGCGGCGGTGCGGCTGTTTGGGGCGCTGGAGCCGTCGCTGCTGGAGGTGGCGGAGCGCCTGAGCGGGGGGTTCGTGTTTAAGAAGTTCCAGGTGGCGGCGCTGCCGGCGGTGGAGGGGGCGGAGGGGCTGCGGGGGGTGAGCGCGGAGGCGCTGAGCGGCGTGGATTTTGGGTCGGTGGACGTGGAGTCGCTGGAGCGGTATGACGCGGCGGTGAAGGCGGACAAGGAGGGGTCTTCGGTGTCGGTGGGGGAGCGCCTCGAGCTGTAGC
>VGTA01000522.1 GCA_016874875.1 Deltaproteobacteria bacterium
CGGCAGGCGCTCTTGCGCTTCAGCCCCTGCAAGAGCGAAGACATCCCCAAGAGCAAGCTGCGCGGCGTGAAGCCCTTTGAGGACGACCTCGACTACATGCAGGCGGAGCTCGACTGGCTCAAGGCGCGCTGCGAGAGCTTCTACTACCAGCACCGCCTCAACGACCTCGGGGGCACGCCGCGTCGCCACTGGCGGCACCGCAGCGGCGAGGAGGAGATGTCGCCCCTCGACGTCGAGGCGCACCACAACGGGCTCCTCATTGAAGAGCGACGCCTGCGCGAGCTCCTCAACCGCCGCCTCGCGGCGCACCGCGCCAAGGGGGCCTTCACGCTCGCCCTCGACGCCCTCTGCGAGCGCTGCGGCCTCAACGATTTCCACCGCACCGTCCTGATCGTCACCTCGGCGACCTCGTTCACCAACGAGTTCGAGGGCGCCTTTGGGCGCCTGATGGGCGATGAGCACTCCCACACGCCGGACGTGGAGATGCTCTTTCGCTTCTTTGAGCTCAACTTCAAGGAGCGCATCGACTACCGCGCTGAGTTCTCGTCGCAGGGGGCGCTCGTGCAGAACGACCTCATCCACCTCGACATCCACCGCCGCTACCGCGCCACCAAGGACCTGCTGACCGCCAACGTGGAGATCGACCAGCGCGCCTTCAGCTACATCATCGGGCGCCAGGGGCTCAATGACGAGTTCTTGGAGTTCTCGTCGGTGGACGAGCCGTTCGCCGACTTCTCGCAGGTGGTGCTCCCCGAGGACGACAAGCGCCGCATCCTGTCGGTGGTGGAGAATCACGACGACTACCTCAAGGCCCGCGCCGACTGGGGCTTTGATGAGCTGATCAACTACGGCAAGGGCGCCATGATGCTCTTCTACGGGCCCCCGGGCACGGGTAAGACGATGACGGCGCACGCTATCGCCAAGCACCTCAAGAAGCGGGTCTTTAACGTCGACATCCCCACCTTCCTCTCGCACTCCGACGCCGACCGCTTCCTGCCGGGGCTGTTCCGCGAGGCGCGCCTGCAGAACGCGGTGCTGTTCTTTGATGAGTGCGAGATCCTCTTTATGGACCGCAGCGGGGGCAACGCGCTGACGACGCTGCTGCTCACGGAGCTCGAGCGCTTTGAGGGGGTGGCGGTGTTCGCCACCAACCTGCCGCAGGTCCTCGACGAGGCGTTCCAGCGCCGCGTGCTCGTGCGCGTGCGCTTCCCTGAGCCCGACGCGAGCAGCCGCGCGGAGATCTGGCGCAAGCTGACGCCGGCGCGCGCGCCGATGGCGGCGGACGTGGACTACGAGGCGCTCGGCGCGCGCTTTGAGCTCTCGGGCGGCTATATCAAGAACGCGATGCTGGCGGCGGTGGCGGCGTCGGTGCACTCGGGGCTGGCGGCGCCGCTGATCACGATGGCGCAGCTCGAGGAGGCGGCGCGCCAGCAGATGCAGCGCGTGGAGAGCGACCCCAACGTCAAGGTGCCCGCCGTGCGCCTCTGCGATGTGGTCCTCGAGCCGGAGGCGGCGGCGCAGATTCAGCGCGTGGTGGAGGCGGTCCGCCACCTCCCCTCGGTCCTCCGCCGCTGGAGGGTGGGGGGGGCAGGCGGGGACCGCGGGGGGGTGGTGGGGCTCCTCCACGGGCTCCCGGGCACGGGCAAGACGCTGTGCGCGGAGGCGATCGCCGGGGAGCTCAACCGCCCGCTGATGGTGGCGCGCTCCTCGACGATTCTGTCCAAGTGGGTGGGCGAGAGCGAGCGCAACCTCGACAAGCTCTTTAAGGAGGCCAAGGCGGCGGGGGCGGTGCTCTTTATTGACGAGGCGGACAGCCTGGTGGGGCAGCGCGACAAGGCGCAGAGCGAGCACAGCCGCTCGCTGATCAACCTGCTGCTCGCGCTGATCGAGCGCCACTCGGGGCTGGTGCTGCTCGCCACCAACTTCCGCGACGGGCTCGACGTCGCCCTTGAGCGCCGCGTGACGCACCAGGTGGCGCTCGAGCGCCCGAGCGAGGCGGTCCGCCGCCGCCTGTGGGAGAAGATGCTGCCGCAGGAGGCGGCCGCCGCGCCCCTCGACCTCGCGGCGCTGAGTCGCTTTGAGCTCAGCGGCGCCGAGGTCCGCGTGGTGATTCTCCGCGCCGCCACCCGCGCGGCGGCGGCGGGGGCGCAGGGCTTGACACAGGGGCTCGTGGAGGAGGAGGCTGAGGCGCTCCTCGGCGGCCAGCAGCGGCGCCCGTCGATCGGGTTCGGGCGCCGCGGCGCCTAGCCGCCCCGCGCGCCCCCCGCCCGCGCCGGGCGCCCCCCCGCGGCGGGCGAAGGAGCGGCGCGATGCGCGCGTTGGTGCAGCGGGTGAGCGAGGCGAGCGTGACGGTGGGCGGTGAGGTGGTAGGGCGCGTAGGGCGCGGGCTCTTGGTGCTGGTGGGGGTGGGGGAGGGCGACGGCGAGGAGGCGGCGGCGGCGCTGGCGCGCAAGGTGGCGCACCTGCGCGTCTTTGAGGACGAGGGGGGGAGGATGAATCTCAGCGTCCTCGACGTGGGCGGGGCGGTGCTGGCGGTGAGTCAGTTCACCCTCTACGGGGACTGCGCCCGCGGGCGCCGCCCCTCGTTCGCCTCGGCGGCGCGCCCAGAGCGCGCGGAGCCGCTGTTCGCGCGGGTGGTGGAGGGGCTGCGCGCGGAGGGGGTGGCGTGCGAGACGGGGCGCTTTCGCGCGCACATGGAGGTGCGCTTGCTCAACGACGGGCCGGTGACGCTGTGGCTTGAGGTGTAGGGGCGCTCGGGGGGCGCTCGGGGGGCGCTCAGAGGGCGCAGCGGAAGCCCACGCCCTCACTCTGGAGGTCCGCGCCCCCAAAGGCGCGCGAGGTGGCGCGCACCTGCTCGGCGTCGTGGTACCAGGCGCCGCCCCTGTAGGTCTTGTGGGGGCGGGCGCCCTGGGGGGCGCAGGTGGGGGCGGCGCAGCGCGCGCCGCGGGCGGGGGCGCCGTGGTAGTCGCGGTGCCAGTCGTCCGCCACCCACTCCCACACGTTGCCGGCGAGGTCGCAGACGCCCTCGGGGGTGCTCCCTTGGCGCGCGCAGCCCACGTCGGGCTCGTTGTCGCCGCAGCCCTCGCGCGCGACGGCGCCCTCGCGGCCGGTCCCGGCGAAGTGGGTGAGCTCGCAGGTAGGGGGGGCGCTCCCCCATGGGTAGGGGCGCCCCTCGAGGCCGCGCGCGGCGAGCTCCCACTCCGCCTCGGTGGGCAGGCGCGCGCCGAGCCAGGCGGCGAACGCCGCCGCCTGGCGCCAGCTCACGCAGTTGACCGGGCGCCGCTCAAGCGGGCCGAGGGGCGTGCAGGCGGAACCCTCGCCCGTGGGCGTGCAGGCGCCCTCCTGCACGCAGGCGTGGTACTGCGCGGCGGTGACCTCAGCGCGCATGAGGCTGAAGGGGGCCACGTCCACGCCGTGGGCGGGGCGGGCGTTGGGGGGGCCGCGGTCGCTGCCCATGGCGAGGCGCCCGCCGGGGAGGGCGACCCACTCCACGCCCAGCGTCTCCCAGCGCGCCCGCCGCCGCGCGGCGGGGTCGGCGGGGTCGGCGGGGGCGGCGGGGGCGGGGGGCGGGGTGGCGAGGGGGGCGGCGGCGGCGCGCTGGAGCG
>VGTA01000523.1 GCA_016874875.1 Deltaproteobacteria bacterium
CGCCCCGCCTTCCGCGCCGCCCTCGTCTGGGCAGCGACTCGGCAGCTCAGCGAGCTGCAGCGAGAAGGAGTCGTCGCGCGCCGCGAAAAACGTGCTCCCCTCGAGGTCGATCACCAGCGGCACCGTCACCGACCCCGTGGCGCGCCCGCAGAACGAATCCGCCGAGCGCGTCTCGCTGTGCAGGTAGACCACCGACTCCACCGCCGTGGTGAGGTTGAGGGTGGCGGGGTCGAGGCTCAGCGGGTCGGCGAGGAGCGTGAAGCGCCCCTCGGCGTCCACCGACGCCGTGCGCGAGACGCGCACGATGGGCTCATCGACGCGCGGGTCCTGGCGGTCGAGCCAGATCTCCGCCTCGAGGGGCGTGGGCGTGAGCGCCCCCGCCTCGTCGCGCGGCCACGCCACCTCCGCGCCCCCCTCGTCCACCACAAAGAGGCGAATCCGCAGCCCGAGGTCGATGCCCGCGCTCAGCGACGCCCGCAGCAGCCACATGCCCCGCAGGTCGGCGAGGCGCGAGACGCTCACCTCGTCGCGGGGCGGCGCGCGCAGACTCTCGGCGCGGCGCTTGAAGTCCTCGTAGTCCTTGTCGGGCTGGCGCTCACAGGAGAGAGCGCAGAGCAAGAGCGCGGCGCTGGAGAGCGACCAGCGCGACCAGCGCGACCAGAGCGAACGCGAGCGCCTCATGGCGAATCCTTAGAGGGCTTAGAGGGCTGGGCGGGCGAGGGGGCGCCCGCGCGCCAGGTGAGGTTAAAGGTGAGGTACTGGCGTTGGTCGGTGTAGACGCCGTTGAGCGCCGGCCGCTGCGCGCTCTGCGTCACGACCCTGTCGAAAAAGTGCTGCCACAGGAAGGACGAGTGCAGCTCGAGGGAGGGCGAGAGGCGCCAGGTGACGCCCACGCCCCCCTCCACCTGGTCGTTCTCCGCCAGCCCCGGCTCGTGGTACGCCGCCGGGGTGGCGCCCTCCTCATACGACACGCCCGCGTGGAGCGTGAGGCCGCGCCGCGCGCGCACGTCAGCGCGGAGGCGGAAGGCGTCGGTGTCGCGGAAGTAGCGCTGGAGGGGGAGCAGCTCCTCGCCGTTGTCGAGGTTGACGATGCGCTGCACGTCGAGCACCGACCACGCCTGGCGCTCATGCTCGAGGCGCAGGGTGAGGGGCCTGGCCACGCGCACCCCCAGCGACGACAGCAGGCTCCCCGCCACGGGCAGGTTGACGCGCGCGCGCGCCTGCGTCTCCGCCGCCCCAAAGAGCACATAGCTCTGCCCCTCGAGCGAGTAGCTCACCGACTGGCGCCACGCCACGCCGAGCTGCACGGGGAGTCCATAGCGGCGCAGGCGGAGCTGCGCGCCGGCGCCGAGGTGCCAGCCGCCCCCCACGGCGTCCTTGAGGAAGATGCGCCCCTCCTTGACCTCCCCCGAGGAGTCCACGAGGTCGTCGCTCTTGTCGGCGTTGGAGGCCTTGGCGGTGCTGAGGGAGGCGGACACATAGCTGAGGCTCACGCCCACGTCGAGGGGCCCCCACCCCGCCGCCGCGCCGGCGGCGTAGTTGAGGAGGACCATCGAGGTGCTGAGCGAGCCCCAGCGCTGCGGCCCGTCATAGGCGCCGGGATAGGCGGCGGGCGCGTCGGGGCGCCGGTCCCAGCTCGAGGTGCCGGCGCGCGCGATATAGGCGCCCGCCCCAGCGCCCAGGCGCGCCCCCCCCGCGCGCCCCCCCCAGCGCCCCGCCAGGCTCGGCAGCGCCCCTTGGCTCGAGGTGGTCCCCCGCCCCCCGTTCACCGCCGCCACCTCGGCGGGCGTGTCGGCGGGCAGGGACCGGTCATAGGACCCCTGCCGCCCGATCAGCCCCAGGTGAGCGTCGAGGGCGAGGCCGCGCGCCGTGAGGCCGGCGGGATTCCAGTAGAGCGCGAAGGGTCGGGCGCTGAGGGGCCCGCCGATGAGCCCGTCAAAGCGCCCCACGAAGAAGGGGTTGGCGGCGGCGCGCGGCGCGAGCGCGAGGCTCAGGGCGAGGCTCAGGGCGAGGCTCAGGGCGAGGCTCAGGGCGAGGCTCAGGGAGGCGCCGAGGGAGGCGCCGAGGGAGGCGCCGAGGGAGGCGCGCGCCGCCCCCCGCGCCCGAGAACAGAGGAGGGCGGAGCGCACGTCGAGGCCCCTCAGGCGCGGAACAGCTCGACGCGCTGCATCACCACGGGGGTGACGGGGCGGTCGCGGGGGTCGCGCTTGACGCCGGTGATCTTTGGAATCAGCTCCACGCCCTTGACCACCTCCCCGAACAGCGCGTGGCGGTTGTCGAGCCACGGCGTGGCGACCTCGGTGATAAAGAACTGGCTGCCGCCGGTGTTGGGGCCGGCGTTGGCCATGCTCAGCAGGCCGGGGCGGTCGTGGCGGAGGGCGGGGTGGAACTCGTCCTTGATCACGTAGCCGGGCCCCCCCGTGCCCACGCCGTCGGGGCAGCCGCCCTGAATCATGAAGTTGGGGATCACGCGGTGGAACACGAGCCCGTCGTAGTAGCCCTTGCCCACGAGGTGCGCGAAGTTCGCCACGGTCACCGGCGACTCCTGCTCATAGAGGCGCGCCACGAGCTCGCCCATGCTGGTGGTGAAGCGGACGTGGAGGGCGCCCTCGCCGGGGACGTCGATGGCGGGGGGGGTGAACATCTCTCGAGGGCGTCCAAACATCTTGCGGCTCCTGTGCGCGCGCCTCGCGGGCGCGGTCGCGGTCTTAGAGTGGGTCGCACAAGATACCGCCCGCGGCGCCAGAGCGCAAGCGCCCCGCTTGCCTTAGGCGCCCTCGTGAGCGACCATGTCCCTCACCGCGCCCCTCACCCGGCGCGCCCTCGCCCCCAGAAAGCCTCGCCCCCATGCAGCTCACCCTCATCTACCCCAAGTTCCCCTTCTGGCGCGCCGAGATCTGCCGCCTCGCCCTCCACCTCGGCGGCGTGCCCTTTGAGGAGTCGCACCCCGCGCGCGGCGCCCTCCCCGACCTCGAGCGAGACGGCACGCTCCCCTACGGCCAGATTCCGGTCCTGCTGGTGGACGGCGAGCCCCTCGCGCAGACGGGCGCCATCGCCCGCTTCTGCGCCGACCTCGCCGGCCTCACCCCCCGCGACCCCCTCCTCGCCGCCAAGGTCGACGAGCTGGTGGACGCCACCACCGACGTCACCAACCTGCTGAGCCCCACCATGCGCATCAGCGACCTCGCCGAGCGGATCAAGGCGCGCGAGGCGCTCGTGGCCGGCCCCCTCGCGCAGTGGCTCGGGCGCCTCGACCGCGCCGCCGGGCGCGCCCTCGCCCGCGCCGGCGCGGAGGGCGACGGCTGGCTCTACGGCGGCCACGTCACCCTCGCCGACCTGGCGCTCTGGGGACTCCTCAAGTGGCTCAAGGCGGGCACCCTCGACGGCGTCCCCGCCACGCTCATCGACCCCCACCCACACCTCACCGCCGTCTTTGAGCGCGTCGCCGCCCACGAGCCCGTGCGCGCCTGGATGAGGCGCTACGAGGGCTGAGCGTGGGGGCTGAGCGCGGGGGCTGAGCGCGGGGGCTGAGCGCCTCAGGGGCAGCCCACCTCGTCCTCACCCTCCAGGCAGTCGGGGAACCCGTCACAGCGCCAGGT
>VGTA01000524.1 GCA_016874875.1 Deltaproteobacteria bacterium
GGTCAACGAGTTTGACGCGGGCGCGGAGGGGTGGGCGGTCTTCCCCACCCAGATCGGGCGCACGAGCGACCCGGGCTGGAGCGTCGTGGCCAACGACGGCGAGCAGGCGCTCAAGGCCACCCCCACCGCCACCGACGCCACCTACTACTGGAAGCTCACCAAGGACGTGGACCTCACCCACATCCCTGAGCCCACGCTAGAGCTGAAGTACCACTTCAAGGGCGGCGGCTACGAGCACTTCCAGGTGACGGTGGGGGAGGAGGGGGCGCGCCGCCTCTCGGATTTCTCTGTGCTCCATGAGCAGCGGGCGGCGACCGCGGACCCCGAGACGGTCCGCCTCGACCTCCGCGCCTACGCGGGGCGCATCGCGCGCGTGCAGCTGCTGCTCAAGAAGCCGAGCAGCACGGTGGCGCGCGCGGTGGGGGTGTATGTGCACCGCGTGGCGGTGCTGAGCCCGCCGGCGCCCGTGGACCTCGAGGAGCGCCCGGGGGAGCTGCGCGTGGCGGCGTTCAACGTGCAGGTCTTTGGGCGCACCAAGGCCGCCAAGCCCGAGGTCATGGCCGCCCTCGTGGCCATCATGGCGCGCTTTGACGCGGTGCTGGTGCAGGAGGTGCGCGACAGCACCGGGGAGGCCGTCCTCTCCCTCCTCAACGCCCTCAACGCCGCCGCCGCGCCCAACACATACGCGCTGGCGCAGAGTCCGCGCCTCGGGCGCACGATCTCCAAGGAGCAGTACGCCTTCTTTTATCGGACGGACCTGATCAGCCTCGTGTCGGAGGAGGTGCTGCCCGACCCGCAGGACGCCTTTGAGCGCGAGCCGTACCTGCTGGTGGCCGAGGAGCTCTCGAGCGGCCTGCGCTTCCGCCTGCTCGCGGCGCACCTCGACCCCGACGCGGCGGGGCCGGAGCTGGCGGCGATGTACGCGCGCTACGACGCGCTGCGCGCCGCCGCGCCCGCCGCGGAGCCGTGGCTGCTCATGGGGGATTTCAACGCTGACTGCGAGTACCTGCGCGACGGGGCGCGCGCCGCGCACCCCTTCTTCACCTCCACGCAGCTCTCGCAGCTCATCTTGGACACCGACGACACCACCACCACCACCACGCACTGCGCCTATGACCGCGTGGCGGTGAGCGAGCTCCTCACCTCGCGCGTCCTCGAGTGGGGGGTCTTGAACTTTGAGCAGGAGCTCGCCCTCACGGGGGACCTCACCCGCGCGGTGAGCGACCACTTCCCGGTGTGGCTGCGCTTCAGCCTGGGGCTCTAGCCCAGCGCCCCGCCCAGCGCCCCGCCCAGCGCCCCGCCCAGCGCCCCGCCCGCGCCCCGCTCAGCGCACCGCGAAGACGCGCACGCGCCCGCGGTCGCCGTTCACGCGCGGCTCACCCACAAAGAGGCGGTAGGCGCCGTCGGCGGCGGGGGCGGCGGAGGCGGCGAGGCCCACGCCGAGGCCGTCGGTGCCGGTGGCGGGGGTGCTGAGGGCGCCGAGGGGCTCGTTGAGCATCCGCAGGGCCCCGCCCTCGCGCGCGCCCACGAACACCAGCGCGCCGCGCGCGCTGGGGATCACGGCGACGCCCTGCCCAAACCCCACGGCGTCCTCGGGGTCCACGGCGTCATAGAAGCTCGACTCGATAACGCCGTCCTCGTTCATCAGGTACACGAGGCCGCCGCCGAGCTGCTGCGTGCCGTCGGTGAAGCGCAGGGTGGTGCCCGGGGCGCCGAGGGCGTAGAGCAGGGCGCCGGCGGCGTCGCGCGCGCCCCAGGCGGCCGCCTCGGCGAAGGTGCCTTGGCTGTTGTAGGTGACCTGCGCGGAGCCCACGCGCTGCCCCGTGGCGCCGTTGATGAGCAGGGAGGTGCGGTCGCCGACGAGCCTGATGGGGCGGTGGGTGGTGAGCAGGTCGCTGACGCCGTCACCGGTGAAGTCTGGGGCCGCCCAGAGGCGCTCGCCGAGCGCCTCGCGCAGCGACAGGCCGGTCAGGGTAAAGCGCTCGCTCGAGGCGTTCCAGCGGGGGAAGGCGAGGGCGCGCAGGCGCCCCACCTCCACACCGGCCTGCGTCCAGCGCGGCTCGCCCATCACCAGCACGCGCTCCCCGGCGCGGGCGATGATGGCGAGGGAGGCGCCGAGGCCGGCGCTCTGCGAGGCGGGGACGGAGGCGGCGGCGGCGCTCTCGCCGTAGGTGAAGAGGCGGACGAGGCCGGTGGGGTTGTTGGGGTTGCTCGGCACGAAGCGCGGCATCCCCACCGCCACGTCGAGGGCGCCGTCGCCGTTGAGGTCGCCGACGGCGAGGCTCGCCCCAAAGGCGCCGCGCCCCTGCACGCGCCAGAGCTGCGCGCCGTCGCGCCCGCTCACCGCCCACACCTCGCCGCTGGCGTCACCCGAGAGCGACTGCAGCTCCCAGGGGAGCGCGCCGGGGGCGGCGGCGAGGGCGTCGGGGACGCCGTCGCCGTTGAGGTCGCCGGCGGGGAGCAGGACGGCGCCGAGGCGCCCGTCCTGGAGCGCGCCCTCCGCCGCCGCGAGCTCCGCCACGCAGGTGTCGGCGAGGTCCTCGTCGAGCTGCCCGTCGCAGTCGTTGTCGACGCCGTCGCAGGCCTCGGGGTCGCGGCACGCGCAGGTGGCGCCGAGGCCCTCGTCGGCGCGCCCGTCGCAGTCGTCGTCGGCGCCGTTGCACACCTCGGCGGGGGCGGGGCCGCAGGCGCCGCAGGCGTTGAGGGCGCCCTCGTCAACGCGCCCGTCGCAGTCGTTGTCGGCGCCGTCGCAGGTCTCCGCGGGGGTGGGGCCGCAGGCGCCGCAGGCGTTGAGGGCGCCCTCGTCGGCGCGCCCGTCGCAGTCGTCGTCGACGCCGTTGCACACGTCGAGGGGGACAGGCCCGCAGGCGCCGCAGGCGTTGAGGGCGCCCTCGTCCACCGCGCCGTCGCAGTCATCGTCGGCGCCGTCGCACACCTCGCCTCGGGGGACGCAGGCGGCGGCGCAGGCGGACTCGTCGGTGTCGCCGTCGCAGTCGTTGTCGCGGCCGTCAGCGCACACCTCCTCCGTGGCGGGGGGGAGCGGCAGGGGGGCGCAGCGGACGCCCTGCCCGTCGGGGGCGCACTCAAAGCGCGACTCCACGGCGCAGGCGCCCACGCCGAGGGCGCAGGGGGCGCCGAGGTCGGCGTGGAGCTCGTCGAGGTCCCCGTCGCAGTCGTTGTCGATCCCGTCGCAGAGCTCAAAGGCGCTGGGGTAGACGTCGCGGTTGGCGTCATCGCAGTCCTCGGGGGGCGCGGCGCCGTCGCCGTCGCCGTCACCGGGGACCTGCGCCCCCGCCGCCCCGGCGCCCGCCCCGGCGCCCGCCCCCGCCCCCGCCCCGGCGCTCACCCCGGCGCTCACCCCGGCGCTCGCCTCGGCGCCCGCCCCAGCGCCCGCCCCAGCGCTCGCCCCCGCGCTCGCCCCCGCGCTCGCCCCCGCCCCGGCCCCCGCGCCCCCCCCCGCCCCCGCCGCGCTCCCAGCGGGGAGGTCTGCGCCCCCCGCCTGCTGCGCGCCCATGCCGTCGGGGCCGAGGTAGTAGGGGTTGGCGTCGGTGCAGGCGGCGAGGGCGGCGAGGGCGGCGA
>VGTA01000525.1 GCA_016874875.1 Deltaproteobacteria bacterium
GGGCGAGGACGCCTCGCTGCTCATCTGGACCACCACCCCGTGGACGCTCCCCTCCAACCTCGCCGTGGCGGTGGGGCCCGACATCACCTACGTGCGCGCGCAGAAGGCGGAGGGGGACGCCGACCAGGATGTGTACTACGTGGCGGAGGCGCGCCTCAAGGCCACCCTAGGCGAGGGGGCGCGGGTGCTCGCGCGCCTGCCGGGGTCGAGTCTGGTGGGGCGCGCCTATGTGCCGCTCTTTGACTTCTTCGCCGACCGCGCCCTGCTCCCCGCCGGGCAGGGGCGCAGCTTTGTGGTGATCGGCTCCTCGCACGTGACCACCGACAGCGGCACAGGGCTGGTGCACATGGCGCCCGATTTCGGCGAGGACGACTTTAACGCCTGCCGCGCGCACGGCATCGCCCTGGCGCTCTCCGTGGACGACGAGGGGCGCTTTAAGCCGGTGATCATGCGCTACGCAGGGCAGAACATCAAGGAGGCGGACCCCGAGATCATCGCGCACATCAAGAAGATGGGGCGCCTCTTTAAGCACGTCACGCTCCAGCACAGCTACCCCTACTGCTGGCGCAGCGGCACGCCCCTCATCTACAGGGCGGTGCCGGCGCGCTTCGTGCGCGTGGAGGCGCTGCGCGAGCGCATGGTGGCGCTCAACGAGCAGATCCACTGGGTGCCCGAGCAGGTGGGCAGCAAGCGCTTTGGCAACTGGCTCGCTGACGCGCGCGACTGGAACGTCTCGCGCAAGCGCTTCTGGGGGACGCCGCTGCCGGTGTGGCGCTGCGGCAAGTGCGAGGCGGAGCGCTGCGTGGGCTCGGTGGCGGAGCTCGAGGGGCTCACGGGGGCGCGCGTGACCGACCTGCACCCCCACAAGATCGATCACCTGGTCATGCGCTGCGAGAAGTGCGGCGGCGAGATGCGGCGCATCGAGGACGTGTTTGACTGCTGGTTTGAGTCGGGCGCCATGCCCTACGCGCAGAGCCACTACCCCTTCGAGGACAAGGACGGCTTTGAGCGCCGCTTCCCCGCGCAGTTCATCGCCGAGGGGCTCGACCAGACGCGCGGGTGGTTCTACACGCTGCTCGTGCTGTCGGCGGGGCTCTTTGACCGCCCGCCCTTTGAGAACGTGGTGGTGAACGGGCTGGTGCTCGCCGAGGACGGCTCCAAGATGAGCAAGTCCAAGCAGAACTACCCGCCGCCGCAGCGCGTCCTCAACACCTACGGCGCCGACGCGCTGCGCGCCTACCTGATCAACTCCCCCATCGTGCGCGCCGAGCCGCTGCGCTTCTCGGAGGAGGGGGTCAAGGAGGTGGTGCGGTCGGTCCTGATTCCGCTGCGGAGCGCGTGGGGCTTCTTTACGCAGTACGCCCTCGTGGACGGCTGGTCGCCCACCGACGCCGCCCCCGCCCTCAACGAGCGCCCCGAGCTTGACCGCTGGGCGCTCTCGACGCTGCAGTCGCTGATCGGGGAGGTGAACGAGCAGATGGAGGGCTACTACCTCTACAAGGTGGTGCCGCCCATCGTGTCGTTCATCGACGACCTCACCAACTGGTACATCCGCCGCAGCCGCCGCCGCTTCTGGCGCAGCGCCGAGACCCCCGAGGCGCGCCGCGACAAGGCCGCCGCCTACGCCACGCTCTATGAGGTGCTCGTGACATTCGCCAAGGTGATGGCGCCCGTGCTGCCCTTTATCACCGAGGCCATGTACCAGCACCTCGTGGTGGACGCGGGGGCGGCGGCGCCGGGGGAGGAGAGCGTGCACCTGTGCGCCTACCCGCAGGTGGACGCCGCCAAGGTGGACCGCGCCCTCGAGGCGGAGGTGGCGCTGGTGCGCCAGGTGGTCCGCATGGGCCGCGCCCTACGCACGCAGCACAGCCTCAAGACCCGCACCCCCCTCGCCGGCATGACCGTGGTGACCGCCGACGGCGCCGCCCGCGAGGCGCTCCGGCGCCAGGAGGGGCTGCTGCTCGACGAGCTCAACATCAAGGCGCTCGCCCTCTCGGAGGACGACGGCGGACTCTCCACCCTGACCTTCAAGGCCAACTTCAAGACCCTCGGGCGGCGCATGGGCGCGCGCATGAAGGCCGCCGCCGCCGCCATCGAGGGGTTCGGGCCCCTGGAGTGGGGCGCCCTGCGCGGCGGGCACGCGGTGCTCGTGGAGGGGGAGGCGCTCACGCCCGAGGACGTGCTGGTGACCCATCACCCCCGCGCGGGCGTGGTGCTCGAGGTGGAGGGGGGGCTCACGGTGGCGCTCGACACCGCGCTCACGCCCGAGCTCACGCGCGAGGGCATGGCGCGCGACCTCATCAGCCTCGCGCAGAAGCTCCGCAAGGGGCGCGGGCTCGCCATCACC
This sequence comes from Deltaproteobacteria bacterium, assembly GCA_016874875.1. GTDB lineage: Bacteria > Myxococcota_A > Bradymonadia > UBA7976 > VGTA01 > VGTA01. The sequence continues at coordinate 2,348 of VGTA01000525.1, forward strand.
GACCGCGTGCGCCTCACGCTCACCGCCCCCGCCGAGGAGCTGCGCGCGGCGGTGGAGGCTCTCCGCGCCGAGATCTGCGCCGAGCTGCTCGCCGACTCGCTCACCGTGGTGAGCGGCGACCCCGCCGCCGCCGCCGCCGCCGCCCCCGCCGCCACCCCCGCCCCCGCTGCCCCCCAAGACGACGGCGACGGCGACGGCGAGGAGGTGAGCGCCGCGCCCGCGGTGTGGGTGGTGGAGGGGCACCCCTGCTTTATGGACCTAAGGAGGTCGTGATGTCCACCTGCCGCGTGCTGCTCGCCGCCGTGGGCCCCTGGGAGGCGCTCCCCGCGCTCACCACCACCTTCGCGCTCACCCTCGAGCCCGTGGACCCCGAGTGGCGCGAGGACCTGATCCAGCGCGGCTGGGACACCGACGCCCTCGAGAAGCCGCAGCTCAAGGTGATTCGCGGTCACGGGAGCGTGATCTGGGCCGAGCGCGCCTTTGAGCCCGCCGCGGAGGGCCCCGCGCTCGCCGTGGCGCGCGAGGCGGCGTGGCTCCTGCGCGCCCTCGCCGAGCAGGGCGCCTCGGCGCTCTATTTCGACGCCGCCGAGAAGGTGATGTCGCCGGAGGCGCTCGAGGAGTTCCCCGCGCGCGACAGCGTGGCGCTGCTCCACTTGTTCGTGGACGTGTGGGGGGACGCCGACGAGGTGGTGACGGAGGGGATGGAGGCCTTTGGGCTACCCGACGTGCGCGTGGTGGGGGTGGACCCCAAGGCCGCCGAGGCGCAGGCCACCGCCTTCAGCGCCGCCGCGCGCCTGGTGTGCGAGGGGCTGTCGCTGCCCGCGGGGGCCGCCTTCCGCGCCTCGGAGAGCTTCCCCGAGTTCATCTCGGAGGGCGTGGCGCGCGACGAGGGGCCCGCCGAGGACGACGAGGTGCCGCCGAATCCCTGCGGGTGCCTCACGCTGCGGGCGCGCGGAAGGGCGGGGCGCCCCTAGGCGCTCAGCAGGCCGCGCTCTCCGTTGTCGGGCTCAGCTGTCGGGCTCAGTTGTCGGGCTCACACTGCCCCGCGCTGTTGCAGCAGATGGTGGAGTCTTTGTCGCATTTTGGATTCTTGATCACACTATCAACTGTCTTTGTACACCAAGGTCTCGTCACGGAGTAGCTTGGGTTGTTTCTGCATATCCATCTTGTCCCATCATTCTCACATGGATCAACATCGTATTTAATCTTTGAGATGATAGCACAGTCA
>VGTA01000526.1 GCA_016874875.1 Deltaproteobacteria bacterium
TGGAAGGGCCATCGCTCAACGGATAAAAGGTACTCCGGGGATAACAGGCTTATCTCCCCCAAGAGTTCACATCGACGGGGAGGTTTGGCACCTCGATGTCGGCTCATCGCATCCTGGGGCTGGAGCAGGTCCCAAGGGTTTGGCTGTTCGCCAATTAAAGCGGTACGCGAGCTGGGTTTAGAACGTCGTGAGACAGTTCGGTCCCTATCTGCCATGGGCGCAGGAAGTTTGAGAGGATCTGTCCTTAGTACGAGAGGACCGGGATGGACGTATCTCTGGTGTTCCGGTTGTCGCGCCAGCGGCACCGCCGGGTAGCCACATACGGAAGGGATAACCGCTGAAAGCATCTAAGCGGGAAACCCGCCTCAAGATGAGACTTCCCAACGCAAGTTCTAAAGCCCCCTCGAAGACGACGAGGTCGATAGGCTGGGTGTGGAAGCGCGGTGACGCGTGGAGCTAACCAGTACTAATGGGGCGTGAGGCTTGTTCGCTCAAGGGCGCCAATTGATGAGGTCAGGAGGTGTAGGAGGGTGTGAGAGGGCGTGGAGGGCGTGAGAGAGGTTGTGGGGGGTGAGTAGGTTGGGGGTTGCTTGGCTTGTGTGTGTGCGTTGGCTTCACATCCGTGGGCTCTTGGGCGCGTTGCGCGCCTGTGGGCCTTATTCCTGGTGGTCTTAGCGAGGAGGTCACACCCGATCCCATCCCGAACTCGGTCGTTAAGCTCCTCTGCGCCGATGGTACTGCATAATTTTTTGTGTGGGAGAGTAGGTCGCCGCCAGGGTCCTCTCCGGCAGCCCGGGCGATTGTTCGCTCGGGCTGTTTGCTTTTCGGCTTCCGCGCCGCCCTGAGCGTGGGCGCTCACCTCACGCCCCCGCGCGAGGGCCGAGGGGGACAGTGATGCCGCCTTGAGCGCTGTGCCGAACGTGGGCGTTTTGCGCGAGGTGGAATCTGATCTGTGAAGCGGTCAGTGGGGCCTCAGGGGGCGCGCCCCGCCTCCCAGAGCGCGGCGAGAGGGGCGCGGTAGCGCAAGAGCTGCGCCTCGCTCCACATCCGCAGCACGTTCCCCTCATAGTCCCCCTCCGCGCGCAGCCACCCAGCGGGCGCCGACCAGACCACGTGTAGGGGGGATTCGCGGGCGTCACGGGTGACGGCGGTGATCGCGGAGAGATCGAGGGTGAGGTCCGTTAGGCGCGCGCGCGCCCCGAGGGCGGCCGCGAGGGCGGCAGAGAGCTCGTTGACGAGGACCTTGACGCTGCACCCGTTGGCCTCGAGCCGCGCCACCTCGTCGAGCAGCCACCCTTGCTCATCCGTGAGGCGCGGCGTGGCAAGCCACACGTTGGCGCCAGCCTCGTCTCGCACGCCGCAGCCCTCGAGCGACGCGAGCGCCGCTTGCGCAGAGCGCGCCGCGCCGTGGAGGTCGAGCGAGAGCTGCAGGGAGTCTCCCGCTTCGCCGCTGACGCGCGGCGACGCCGCGCGCGAGGCCCGGCGCCCCTCGGAGAGCTCACGCCAGGCGAGGAGCGCAGCCTGGTAGAGGGCGTCGTCGCCGTGGCGCGCGACGAGCGTCGCCCAGGCGGGCGCGCCCGCCACGCCGCTCAGGGGCGCGCTGAGGTGAATGACCGCGCCGCCGAGCTCACCGTCACCGTCGCGGGTGAGCGTGTGTGAGAGGAGCACGAAATTCGCCTCCTGGCCCCCAACGCTCGGAGCGCAGCCCTCAGGCGCGCACTCCGTGACCTCCAGCGTGAGCGTATCAAGGGGATGTACGGTGAGCCGCGCCCTCACCTCGGGGGAGGGGCGCACAAGCAGCAGGCGCGAGGTGCGCTTTAAGAAGAGCAGGCGCTTGAGGCGCTCCGCCGCCGCCGCGTCTGTGAAGTCTGTGAGCACCGCGTGAATCGAGGCGTAGGGCTGGGCGGCGGTGATATGCTCAATCAGGCGCGTGAGGAGGTCGGAGGTCTCGTTGATGTTTAGCGGGTTAACGCTCCACGCGTCGCTGATCCAGGCGCGCGGCGCCTCGATGCACTCGATCTCTTGTCCTGAGAAACACGCATGGTCGCTGACCACCGTGACGCAGTCGCTGGTTGTGCAGTCATAGGCGCTGATCAGCCCCTCCTGCGCGCAGACCGATTGCCTGTATGTGTAGTTTGTGTATACGTCAATGTTACCGCAGGCCTCATCGCCGGTCGCGAAAGGGTCAAGCTCGCAGATCGGCGTCTCACACCCGTCGCCGTCATGTTCGGAGCCGATCTGAATATGCAGGTCTGGACAGGAGATGTCTGGGCAGATTTGGGGAGGATGTGCGTCTCCCCCTCCCATATCTTCTCGATCGTTGGTGTTTTCCTCGTTGTCTTCGACATTGGTGCTGGCGCTCGCGTCAGCGCCAACACGGTCACCTCTGTTGTGTTGGAAATCAGAATCGCATCCATTAGATATTATTAAATTATATGCGATCATTATAATAAATAATTTATTTTTAAATAAAAATGGCTTATTGACAAGGCAATTCATCATCTTATTAGTTGATTTCATTTTTGTGAATTTGGTTTTGTTTAGATTGCCGCACAATAAGCCTCCCCGCGAAAGCCACTCACCGCCTCTCAGTCGTGGTCTGGTTGGGAATCAAGAACAGCGACTGGCGCCCCACCGCGAACCCGCCCGCCTCGTCGCGCGCCGTAAAGTAGACGTCGAGGGGCCCGGAGCGGTTGGGGAGGCGGAAGCGCCCCCGGCCCTCCGCGCCGGTCGTCCACTGCGGGGCGGCGTAGCTGCCCTCATCGCTGAGCCACTCATAGAGCCCCTCCTTGAGCGGCGCGGCGAGGCGGAGCGACACGTCGAGCGTCGCCCCCGCCTCCACCACGCACACCTCCCCCGCCCCGCTCACCTCCGCGTCGAGCAGCGCCCGCCCCACCTCCAAGAAGCCCGCGGCGCGCGGGTCGAGGGGGCCTGTGATGTCGCGCGCGCAGGGGGCGGCGGCGAAGGTGCTCGGCTGCAGCGTCCAGCCCTCCAGGAGCGGATTCTCCCCGAGCGGCGGCGCGCCGGGGCCCTGCCCGTCGTCGATGACGCGCAGGCGCTTCACCGTGCGCACCTCGCCGCGCGAATCCCCCGGCAGCCCGCTCGCCACCACGATATAGATGTCGTGGCCGCGCTCTAGACTCGGGGCGCGCCCGTCCACGTCGCGGAGCGTGCTGAAGGTGGGCAGCTTGCCCTTGAGGTTGAGGCCCTCCGGCCCCAGGTCTAGGGTCAGGCGCGGCGACGCCTCGCTCACCACCAGCTCCTGCAGGTCGGGCTGCGCGCACTCGAACCCCGCCGCCGCCCCGTAGCTGTAGAGGCAGACGCTCCACACGTAGAGCATCTCCACCCCCGCGGGGTGGTGGTCGTAGAGCGTGAAGGTGACCTTGTCGTGCGGGCGCGCCACGGGGGGGGCGGCGGAGATGCCGAGCACGCGGTAGCCGTCGGCGAGGGTGGCGGGGGGCAGCGGGGCGTCGCAGGAGAGCGCGCAGAGGGGGGCGCTGAGGGCGGCGCTGAGGGCGGCGCGCAGGCGGCGGGCGCGGGGAGGGGCGGCGGGCGTGTGCGGTGACATGTGGA
>VGTA01000527.1 GCA_016874875.1 Deltaproteobacteria bacterium
GGGGGCGCGGAGGGCGGCGTGGAGGGCGCGCTCGGGGGTGAGGGCGGCGCGCTTGCCCGCCACCTTGAGCAGACCCCACTCGGCGGCGGTGAGCGGGGCGCTGTGGAGGAGGGGGGCGCGGGCGAGCCAGTCGCCCTCGGCGGGGTGGGCGTCGTAGAGGGCGCGCAGCACCCGCTCGGCGGGGCTCCGCAGGTGCGGCGGGGTGCGCGCGGCGTCGTCGGGGCTGAGGGCGTGGGCGCTGAGGCCGCGCGGGGGGCGCCCGGGGGCGGCGCGCGCGAGCAGGGCGCTCACGGGGGCACCCCGGCCTCGCCGCCGCCCTCGCCGCCGCCCTCGCCGCCGCCCTCGCCGCCCAGCTGCTGCCGCACGAGGCGCGCGTAGCGCCCCCCCAGCGCCATCAGCTCCTCGTGGGTCCCCTCCTCCGTCACCGCCCCCCCCTCCAACACCAGCACCCTGCGCGCGCCGCGGATCGTGGACAGGCGGTGGGCGATCACGAGCGTGGTCCGCCCCGCCATCAGCCGCGCGAGCGCCACCTGCACCTGCGCCTCGCTCTCGGCGTCGAGGGCGCTGGTGGCCTCGTCGAGAATCAGCAGGCGCGGGTCGCGCAGCAGGGCGCGGGCGATCGCCACGCGCTGCCGCTGCCCCCCCGACAGCCGCGCCCCCCGCTCCCCGAGCTCGGTGCCGTAGCCGGCGGGGAGGGCGGTGATAAAGTCGTGGGCGTTGGCGGCGCGCGCCGCCCCCTCCACCTCGGCGTCGGTGGCGTCGAGGCGCCCGTAGCGGATGTTCTCGCGCAAGGTCGTGGAGAAGAGCAGCGGCTCCTGCGACACCACGCCCACCTGCGCCCGCAGCCACCCGAGGTCGAGGGAGGGGAGGGGGTGCCCGTCGAGGGTCACCTCCCCCTCGCGCGGGTCATACAGGCGCTGCAGGAGCGCCGCCACCGTGGACTTCCCGCCCCCGCTCGGCCCCACGAGCGCCACCACCTCGCGGGGGGCGAGGGTGAGGGTGAGGCCGCGGAGCACGGGCGCGTCGGGGCGCGCGGGGTACTCGAAGCGCACGCCGCGCAGCGCCACGCGCCCCTCGCGCGCCCCCCCCTCCGCGCTCGCCGTGGGGCGCAGCGGCCCGCTCGCCACGGCGGGCGCGCGCGCCAGCAGCCCAAAGAGCGCCTCGCTGGCGCCGAGCGCCTTGCTGAGGTCCTCCCACAGCCCGCTCAGCGCCCCCACGGAGAAGGCGAGGGTGAAGGTGTAGAGGAGGAAGGAGGTGAGGTCGCCAAAGCTCAGCGCGCCGCGCAGGCACAGCCCGCCCCCCCACCACACCACCGCGGCGATGGCGGCGTAGGACACCACGCTCACGCCCCCCTGGAGCGCGGCGCCCGCGCGCGCCCTCGCGCGCGCCAGCACGCAAGCGCGCTCGAGGGCGGCGCCGTAGCGCGCCGCGAGGGGCGCCTCGAGCCCAAAGGCCTGCACGGTGCGCACCCCGGCGAGCGCCTCCTGCGCCACCCCGCTGGCCGCCGACAGCTCGCGCTGCACATCGCGGCTGAGCGCGCGGAGGGCGCGCCCGCAGAGGGCGGCGGCGCCCACCGTGAGCGGCACCACCGCGATCATCACCGCCGTGAGCTCAAGGGAGATCATGAGCAGCGCGCCGAGCGCGCCGAGCGCGCCGAGCAGGTAGCGCAGGAGCATAGAGAGATTCACCGTCACCGCGCTCTGCACCTTGGCGGCGTCGTCGGCGAGGCGGCTCACCCACGCGCCGCTCTGCGTCTCATCAAAGAGCGCCTGCTCTTGGCGCAGCAGGTGCTCAAAGAGCTCGCGGCGGAGGCGCACCACCACCCGCTCCCCCGCCACCGTGAACAGGTAGGAGCGCGCGAAAGTCGCCGCCCCCATGAGCCCAAAGAGCGCGAGCAGGGTGAGCGTGACGCGGTGGAGCGCCTCGGCGGCGGCGGCGCGCGCGGCGGCGCCCTCGGCGGCGGCGGCCCCCGCCGTGAGCGCGTCGATCAGGTCGCCGATGAGCGCCGGGTAGAGGAGGTTGAGCGCGGCGGCGATGAGGAGCGCGAGGGTGGCGGCGGAGAGGGCGCGCGCCTCGCCGCGCGCCAGGCGCAGGAGGGGGGCGAGCTGCGCCCGCAGGCGGGGGCGCGCGGGCGAGGGCGCGGCGGGCGGAGGCGCGGCGGGCGGGGGCGCCAAAGGGGTCACGCGGGGTCGCCGGCGCGGCGCGCCGCCCAGGGGCCGAGCGCCACGGGGGGCTCTCCGGCGCGCGTGGACACCAGCGAGAGCTCACCGCCGCGCACGCTGTAGAGGGCGTCCTGCTTGAACAGGCGCGCGAGGGCGAGCGCCTCCTCCACCGGCATCGCCACCGCCCAGCTCGGCTCGCGGTGGTCGCCGCTGGGGCTGCGCCCCACCACGGGGGCGGGGGCGAGGCCGCGGGCGGCGAGCAGGGCGCGGAGCGCCTCGTGCTGGTGGGCGTTGCGCGAGGGGGGGGCGCTGCGCCCGTGGGGGTTGTGGGCGCTAAGCACCACGAACTCGTCGGGCAGCGCGCCGCGCCACTCGAACACGGTCGTCAGGTAGGGGGCCTTGAGGTGGGTGTGGGCGCTCATGTGGGTCTTGACCTCTCGGAAGCACTTGTGGCTTCACATCAGGGGGCTCCCTTATAGCGGAGCGGCGCGCGCGCCTCCACCCCCGCCCTCGGGCGCCTGCGGGCGTGCATCACGGGAGACCACTATGTGCGAGCTGCTCGGCATGAGCGCTAACGTGCCCACCGACATCTGCTTTAGCTTCACGGGCCTCATGCGCCGCGGAGGCGACACGGGCCCGCACCGCGACGGCTGGGGCATCGCCTTCTACGAGGGGCGCGCCTGCCGCGCCTTCCACGACCCCGCCCCGAGCGCCACCTCCCCCATCGCCGACCTCATCCACCGCTACCCGATTCGCAGCGAGGTGGTCATCAGCCACATCCGGCAGGCCACCCACGGGCGCGTCTCCCTCGAGAACACGCACCCGTTCGTGCGGGAGCGGTGGGGGCGCGCGCTCTGCTTCGCCCACAACGGCAAGCTCAAGGGGGCGCGCGCCCTCCCCCTCGGGCGCGCCCGCCCCCTCGGCGACACCGACAGCGAGCGCGCCTTCTGCTGGCTCCTCGCGCGCGCCGAGGAGCGCTGGGGGGAGCGCGCGCCGAGCGTGCCGGCGCTCGCGCGGGCGCTGGAGGGCTGGCTGCGCGCGCTGGCGGCGCGCGGCACCTGCAACGTGCTCCTCAGCGACTCGCGCGCCCTCTACGCCTTCTGCACCACCTCCCTGTGGTACCTCACCCGCCGCGCCCCGTTCTCCGAGGCGTCGCTGCTCGACGCCGACCTGCGCGTGGACTTCCGCGAGGAGACGACGCCGTCGGACGTGGTGACGATTCTGGCCACGCGCCCCCTCACGGAGGGGGAGCCGTGGGTCCCGCTCGCGCCGAGGGTCGTGTATGTGTTCGAGCGCGGCGAGCGCCTGCGCCCCTGAGGCGCGCCCGAGAGCGCCCCGCCCACCCGAGAGTCCCCCCCCGAGCCCTCCCCCGAGCCCTCCCCCGAGCCCCCCAAGAGCCCCCATGAC
>VGTA01000528.1 GCA_016874875.1 Deltaproteobacteria bacterium
CGCGCGCCGCGCGCCTCCGCGTCGAGCTCCTTGAGCCCTGGCGCGCCCACCGCGCCGCGCGCCCCCCCGCCCCCGAGGCGGCGCGGCGCGGGGGCAGGCGGCTCAAGCGCCTCGCGCTCTTTGGCGCCGCCGCCGCCCTCGCGCTCCTCACCATGCCCACCACGGGGGCCGCCCTCCTCACGCTCGCCCGCGCCGCGCTCATCTCGGCGCTCCTCGCCGCCCTCGCGCCGGTGGCGCGCGCCGTGGTGGGGCGCCGGGCGGGGGCGGAGGGGCTCGCGGCGGCGGTGGAGGGGCAGGGGGCGCTCTTGGCGTTCTGCTGGGGGGCGTTCGAGGGGCGGGCGCGCCCCCTGCGGGCGCTCTTGGCGTTCGAGGCGGCGCTGGCGCTGGGGGAGGGGGAGGGCTAGAGGCTGAGGTGCGCGTCGCGGGGGCGCTCGCCCACGTAGCGCCTCATGAGCTCGTCGAGCTGCACGCCGAGGACCTTGATGGGGGGCTGCGTGGCGCTCGTCAGCGACACCTCGCCGAGATTCCAGAACGGGCTGTCGGCGCCGCGCTCGGGTCGCTCGCGCGCGGGGTCGAGCTCGAAGATGGGGAACAGGAGGGCGTTGCTCACGTGAGACTCCTCCCAGCCGAGGCGCTGACGGATGAACTCAGCGTAGACATGCTGCTTGCGGACGTCCTCGAGCCCCGGCAGGTGCGCGGCGCCGCCGGAGTTTTTGGAGCGCCGCAGGGCGCCGATGAGGTCGTAGTACTTGGCGTCCATCACCAAGATGTGCTGAGGCGCGCTCTGTTCGCGGCGCACGATGAAGCGCGGTGGGGCGCGGGAGGGGTCGAGCTCGCCAAAGGCGAAGAGGTCGGGGCGCTGCGACCTCCCCTGCCGTGTGCGGTGCGCCCCGATGGTCTCCTGCGGGAGCAGGTCGCTGAAGCGCCACTCGACTCTGCCGAGCCCCTCCTCCTTGAGCCCCAGGAGGTCTTGGTCGTCTGAGGTCCCAAAGCAGCGGGCGCACATGTGCTCAAAGAGTATCTCGAAGGAGGTGGTGCCGAGCGCGTCCACATGATCGCGGCTCCCCCGCGAGTCGCGCTGGAGATACAAGAGCAGGAGCCCCGCGAGGCGGCGGGCGCGCTGCTCGAAGAGCCCGGGGAGGGCGCGGCGGAGGCGCTGGGCGAGGAGGGGGTGGCGCTCGCGCGTGAGCAGGTCGGCGCGCTCGGCGCGCGGGAGGTGGAGGGGGCCCTCGTGGAGGAGGGGGCCGTACATCAGCTCAATGTCGGCGAGGGCGGCGCGCTGGGCGAGGCTGAGGGGGTGGTCGTGGTCGCGCTGCTGGCGCTTGACGGTGGGGGTGGGGTAGAGGACGGAGCTGTCGTTGAGCCACAGCTCCCCGCCGCGGGCGATGGTGCGCGCCCAGTGCGTGTTGCCCCCCTCGGCGCGGGCGTAGGTGTGCGTCTGGTCGTGCCAGGGGCCGTGCTGTGTGTAGTCTCTTAGGATGAGCTGCGCGAGCCCGAGGTGGCTGGCGGGCTCTGCCTCGTGGCTGTCGCGGTGAGGGATGTAGGCCTGGTAGAGGCGGACGGCGTGTTGGTCGGGCGTGGTGAGCCGCTGGTAGGTCTGCAGGGCGCTCCTGAGCAGGCGCGCGCGGTCGAGCCAGGTGGCGCGGAGCGCGGGGGGGGCGTCGTTGAGGCTCGGTAGGGGCGTGGCGCTAAAGACCTTGGGGAGGCAGATGTAGGTGCGGTCGGGGCCGCAGAGGAAGCCCACAAAGTCCTTAAAGGAGCCCCCGCCGCCCTCGTCGCGCGCCTCCTCCCGCGCGCGTCGCAGGGCGGTGAGCTGCTCGAAGAGGGCGCGGGCGGCTCTGTAGTCTTTGGAGTCGGGGGCGGCGCAGAAGGGGCTGAGCTCGGCGTGGAGGACGATGAGCGGCGGGGTGGGGCTCACGGCTCGCCCTTAGTCGTCACCGGGAGCGGCGCTTGAGGTGGCTTCGGGGGCTCCGGGGGCTTGTTGGTATGCAGCGAGAAAGGCTTCGAGGTTCTCTTGAACGGGGTCGCTCTCAAGACCAAAGATCTCGAGCAGCGTCTTTCGCTGTTGGGGAGCCGCGAGGAGCGCGCTCCGGAGCTGGCTGAAGGGCAAGTTGAGCGCAAAGAGGCGCTCGGGCTCGTAGCGCATGACGTCGTCGCGCAAGTAGGCGACCACCTTGTGGGTGATGGCCTTGAGGAGCTCATCGCCCTCCTGCTGAAGCTCTGTCTCGCTGAGGAAGAAGGGGCCGAGCTGGCGGTCTTCGTCGATGTTCGCCGTGGTGAGTTTTTGGTTGATGGCTCTGCGGAGCCCCTGCCAGGTGACGCCGCTGCAGTGGGGGAGCGCGGGGTTCCAGGCGGCTTCTTTCCACACATCAGCGCCGTCGTCCACGCCGAGGTAGTCGAAGCTCCAGCGGCGCTTGAAGGCGGTGTCGAGGGGGAAGACGCCTTGGTCGGCGGTGTTCATGGTGGCCCAGATGTGGAGGTTGCTGGGGAGCTTGAGTGTGTCGTCTTTTAGCAGCGCGGTGAGGGCGGTGGACGCCGTGTCTTTGAGCTCCCCTCGCAGGTAGGCGCTCGCGTCTGTGCCGAGGCTGGCGGCGTAGGTGCTCTCGCCGGTTGGGGCGCGGTCGAGGAGCTGGAAGACGTCGGCGAAGACGCTGGCGGCGTTGGCGCGGTTGAGCTCTTCGATGATCAGGATGTGTGGGGTGCGGGGGGCTTTGAGGGCTTTGGCGAGGTGTCTGAGCAGGGGGCCGGGGGTGTAGGTGTACTCGATGCGGGTTGAGCCGTCGGTGGAGGTTTTGCTCTGGGGGCGGTAGGTGCCGATGAAGTCGTGGTGGGTGGTTTCGGGGTGGAAGGTGATGCGCGCTATGTTCTGGGGGTCGGTGAGGGCTGTGGCGCGCTGGTTGAGGGTGTGGCTTTTTCCTGTGCCGGGGGGGCCTTGGAGGATGATTTGATGGATGGTGGCATTTGTTGCTGTTTTTTTATGATTATAGTCATATAATAGACTGTCTTTGGTCAAAAATCTGACAATCGCTGAGATGATTGGGTTTTGCCCATGCGTAAAATTGTCCCATCTTGAAAGCTGAAGACCCTTCGTGAAAGCCTCGCGCAAATCATTTATGTCATGCCCTTGCTGAACAAGCGTTATATACTCTTTGATAATATCGGTAGGTAGCATCATGAGTTTGCCGCTCTTTGCCAATATTACAACAAATGAACTGTTAGCCTCCACGACGGTATAGGTGGCTTTTCCTGCCGCAGACGTAATGATTGTGCCGTTTGATAACTTGTGCATATAACTATACCTCATAATGTGTGTAGATAAGACAAATCAAGGCTGATCACTTTGTTAAAGATATCATTATATCATGTTGTAATATTCGTGACCACAGCGCTCTCATTCGCCTGTGACAGCGAAACATCACCACGCACCACAGAGGACATGCCCATCACTGCGGGCAACGCAGACGCGCTCCCCCCAGACGCCCTCCCCCCCGACGCAGAGCTCCCCGACACCCTCCCCCCCGACGCAGAGCTCCCCGACGCCCTCC
>VGTA01000529.1 GCA_016874875.1 Deltaproteobacteria bacterium
CCGCACCCGCTCCAAGAGCGCCGAGCCCTTAGAGACATAAGCGGTCAAGCCGATCTTCCCCTTGCTCCCCTGCTCACACGGCACCGCCGCCTGACAGCGCGAGCGGTCAAATACGCGCTCACGCCCAACGTGCGCACCGCGCCCATGTGACCGACCTGACCCCAACGACAGCTCGCGCCCCACACCTGTCCGCAACCACCACCCGCCCGCGTTTAGCTCCGCGCACACACCACACGCGCCACAGGAGCCAGCACATGAGCCACGCCCCCAACGACCCCGCCAGCGACCCCCTCAGCGACCCCGAGCAGCTCGAAGAGCTCCTCAGGCGCCTCAAGGACACCGACGACCTCAACAACAGCAGCCCCGAGGCCCTCAGCGCCGCCCTCGGCGGCGTCCTCGGGGGCGCGGGGAGCCTCGGCGCGCTCTACGGGCTCGGCGTGACCGGGCTCTCCGCCGCCGGCGTCACCTCTGGACTCGCCACCGCCGGCGCGGTTGTGGGCGGGGGTATGGTCGCGGGGGTCATGGTGCTCGCCGCCCCCGTCGCCGCCCTCGCCGTCGCCGGCTGGGCCCTCACCGCGCGCCGCAAGCGCCGCCGCGTCCGCGAGCTCCAGCAGGCGCTCCTCGCGGAGCTCCTCTCGCGCCAGGCGCAGGTCGCGCAGGCGCTCGCGGGCGCCGTGTCGCTCTCGGCGGAGGTCATTGAGCAGCTCAAGGCGCAGCGCGCCTCGCTTGAGGTCCTGGTCGCTCAGCTCCGCCTGAAGCTCAAGGAGGCGGAGGGGGGCGCGCGGGCGGGCGCGGCGGCGCCGTGAGCGCGGACCCGCTCACCCTCGCGCAGCGCGACGCCCTCCTCTCGCTCGCCGCCTCTCACCGCGACCTCCTCGCCCTCCACGCGCGCGCCGCCGCCCTCCTCCCCCTCTCGCCGCCCACGCCGCTCGCCCTCTCCCCGCTCGCCCTCCCCTCGCGCGACCCCGCCGCCCTCGACGCCTGGCTCGCCGCCCTCGCCGCCCCCGCCCCGCCCCCCGCCGCCGCCCGCGACTACGCCGCCGCCGCCGCCGCCGGCCTCCTCGGCGGCCTCCTCAGCGCCGCCCTCGCGGGCGCGCCGGCGCGGGCGCTGGGCGCGGGCCTCCTCGACGCCCTCGGCGCCCCGGGCGGCCACGAGGCGGGCGCGCCCAAGGTGAGCTTCGACGCCACCCTCGGCGCGGAGCACGGCGCCACCGGCAACCACCGCTGGAACTCCCTCTCGCATGACCCTAGCCTCGTGGGGCTCCTCAGCGGCGTCCGCGATGTCCTGCTCGGCACCTCCACACACATCGTGGACGGCGGCGTGGTGCGCGTGGAGGTCATGAACGAGGGCGTGGCGCGCGAGCTCGCCCGCGGCCCCCTCGCCGACCCCGGCGCCTGGCTCGTCTATCGACTCCTGTGGGCGGCGGGGCTCGTCCTGCGGCACTGGTGGTCCGACGTGAACACCTCCCTCGGACTCCCTGTCCCGCTCGCGTTCCTCCTCAAGGCCCTCGAGTGCGGCGAGGTGGAGTACAGGGGCATGCGCCTCAACCTCGCGGACTTCTCCTATGAGCTCTACCGCGACGGCCTCGACCTCCGCAGATTCATCGGCGACGGCGTGCCCGTCCTCGTCACGCAGGTCGCCCTCCGCGCCTACCTCGCCTGGGCCGCCCACGAGCGCGGCGAGGGCTGGGCGGGCGCCTGGCGCGCCTTTCGGCAGCTCGACCTCCACGGCGAGCGCCTCGCCCTCACCGCCCTCGCCGTGTGCGCCTCGCTCAACCTCGCGCAGGTGAGCCTCCTCGGCAACCCCCTCCTCGTCAACCTCCCCGCCTGGTGGGCCCTCGCCCGCGGCGCCGTGGGGTACGCGTGGCGGGCGCACCTCAAGGAGAGCGGCGGCGTGGAGGCGCAGCTCACCGGGCGCGCCCTCAGGGAGGCGGAGGGGCTCGCGCGCGCCCTCCAGGGCGCGGAGGGCGCCCTCGCGGCCCTCCGCGCCGCCCTTGAGGGGCGCTGAGCCTCAGCCCCCCCGCGCCGCGCGCCCCGCCCGCGACAGCCCCCACCCCACCGCCACCGCCGCCCCCGCCCCCAGCGCCACCCGCGCCGGCCCGCCCCACCCGAGCGTGAGCGCCCCGAACGCCCCATAGGCCGCCCACCACGCCCCGAACCACAGCGCGTTCCCCAGCGCGCACGCCGCCAGCGCCTCCCCGCGCGACGCGAGCCCCCGCGCCCCCACCGCCAGCGGCACCAGCTGGTTGATCGCGGGGAACGCGCGGCTCGCCAGCAGCCAGCGGCGCGGCGCCGCGTCCACGAAGCGGGCCCACTCTAGGACGCGCGCCGCCAGCCCCCCCGCCGAGGCCGCGCGGAGCTCGGCGAACGCGCTCGGCGCCGGCGGGCGGCGGAGGAGGCGCGCGCCCACCTCGTAGGCGAGCGCGTCCCCGAGCAGCCCGCTCAGCGCGCAGCCCAGGTAGAGCGCCGGCGCCCACTCCGCGCCGAGCGCCACGAGCCCCCCGAGGAAGGCGAGCGGCACCCCCGCGCGGTCCCAGAACGACAGCCCGATCGCGCCGAGCAGCGCGCTCATGGTCACGGGGTCGAGCATCGCGCCCCCCTCACAGGCAGTCAAAGAGACACTCGAGAATCACGCAGATGACGCACGCGTCGCCCGCCGCCTTCTCCTTGTGCACCAGCGTCCCGTTCACCATCATGTACTGCTGCCGCTCCTGCACCAGCGGGTTGTGCGGGTCGAGCTGCGCGAGCCGCTGGATCACCGCGTCCGCCTCCGGCCCCCGCTTGAGCGCCAAGAGCGTCAGCGCCTTGTGCTGGAGGAACGTGGGCACGTCGGGCTCGAGCGCGAGGGCGCTGTTGATGTGCGCGAGCGCCTCAGCGTGCCGCTCCGACACCCGCGCGATGAGGTGGAGGTTCTCCATATACTTGCTGTTCTTGAGCAGCTCTGGGTAGCGGCGCGCCCACTCCTTGAACTTGGGGTACCCCTCCCCCGCGCGCCGCATCTCGATCAGCAGCGCCGCCTCCGTCTCGCCGAGCCCAAAGTCGTGCGGGTGGCGCGCCAGCGCCGCGCGGAGCGCCGCGAGCGCCTGCTCGAACTGCCGCCGCTCCTTGTAGCGCTCATACTCCGCCATGTGGCGCAGCGCCTCCGCGTCCGCGCCCCAGCGGTTATACGACTCCTCGGCGGTGCGCGGGCGGGCGGCGTCGGGGTCGGGGGCGGCGCCCTCGGCGCCGGGGCGCCCCCCGTCCCCCTCAGCGTCGAGGAGCGCGCGGCGCGCCTCGGTGAGCGCCTCGAACTTCTCGCGCATCAGGCGCTTGACGTCATCGCTCTGCCCCTCAGCGCGGTCGGGGTGGAAGCGGGCGGCGAGGGCGCGGTAGGCGTCCTGAATCTCATCGCGCGTGGGGCGCGGCTGGCTCAGCTCGAGGGCCTTGAGGGCGGCGGCGCGGGTCATCGGTTCGCTCATAGGCGTGTGTTCCTGTGGTTCCTGTGGTGCGTGGAGTGGAGTGGAGTGGAGTGGAGTGGAGTGGGGTGAAGCTCAGAAGGTGG
>VGTA01000530.1 GCA_016874875.1 Deltaproteobacteria bacterium
GAGGGGGGCGCGGAGGGGTTCGCGGAGGGGGGCGCGGAGGGGGGCGCGGAGGGGTTCGCGGAGGCGCTCCCTGAGGCGCTCCCTGAGGCGCTCCCTGAGGCGCTCCCTGAGGCGGAGGGGCGGCTCGCGGAGGGGGCGCTCGCGGAGGCGCAAGGGGCCGGAGGGGAGGGGGGCGCGCGGGGGCTCGCGCCGCGCCTCACGCCCGCGCCCATGTTCACGCCGCCCCCGGGGGCGGCGCCGGCCGCGCCGCCGCCCGCCGCGCCCTCCACGCCCGCGCCCGCGCCCGCGCTGCTCGAGTCGCAGGACACGGCGTTTGGGCAAGACGACCCCAGCGAGGCGCTCTGGCGTGAGGTCTCGGCGCCCGGGGCGGTGGCGCGCAGGCCGCTGGCGTTCCTCAGCGACCTCGACGGGCTGGTGGATCTCCGCCCCCTCACGGCGGACGAGCAGGGGTTCGTGGAGCCGCTGATGTGGCACGCGGCGTCGGTCACGGGGCAGTGGCGCTCGTGGGCCAAGCTCTACGCCACGCAGCTCTGCTCGGAGGCGGCGCGCGCCGCCCTGCCCCCCGAGGAGCGCGCCCGCCGCGCCTACACCCTCGCGCGCGTCTATGAGGAGCACCTCGGCGAGCTGCCCGCCGCCGCCGCGCTCTTCGCCGAGGTCCTGGCGCTCTACCCGCAGCACGCCGAGGTCTTTGGGCGCCTGCGCGCCCTCCTGCGCCAGCAGCGCCGCTGGCAGGAGCTGGTGGCGCTCCTGCGCGGCTTTATGCCCCACGCGGCGGCGGAGGACCGCTTTGAGCTGGCGATCGAGGTGGGCGACGTCTATCGGGACCACGTCAAGTCGCAGCTCAAGGCCATCGCCGCCTGGTTCGCCGCCCTCGAGCTCGAGCCCGACAGCCGGCAGGTCTTTGTGCGCCTCCTCGAGGTGTACCAGCAGGGCGAGCAGTGGGACTCGAGCATCAAGGTCCTGCGCAAGCTCTCGCAGCTCGAGGGGGACGATGAGCGCGCGGCGTATTACCTGTACACGATCGGGCTGATTCAGCGCGACCAGCTCCACGATTCCTATCTCGCCGTCCGCAGCTTTGACGAGGCGCTCGAGCGCTGCCCGAGCTCCCTGCGCGCGTTCCAGGCCATCGACGACACCCTCACCGCCCCCGCCGACGCGCCGCGCCGCGATCGCTACTATCGCAAGATGCTCATGCGCGCCATTGAGCACGGGCTCGACGGCGCGCTCGTGGCGGAGCTGGCGCGGCAGCTCGGGCGCCTCAACCTGCACGACCTCAAGCAGCTCGGTGAGGCGCAGCGCGCCTACGAGATCGCGCTCAACTACCAGCCCGCCGACGACGAGTCGCACCGGGGGCTGATCGCCGTGAGGGCGGCGCTGAGCGGGCCGGAGGAGGCGGCGCAGCACGCGTTTCAGTGGGTGCGCCGCGCGCCCACGCAGGTGGAGGCCTACGCGGAGCTCTATCGGCGCGCCTCGGAGGCGGGGCGGCTCGACTGGGCGTGGTGCGCGGCGGCGGCGCTGCGGGCGCTCAGCGCGTCCACCTCGGAGAGCGAGCGCCTGTGGGCGGAGGGGCGCCCGCGCCTCGGCACGCGCCTCCTGCGCCCGCTCGAGGGGCTCGAGTGGCGCCTGCTGTCGTGGTCGGGGCTCGACGAGGGCTGGTCGCAGCTCTTGCTCCTCGCCGCCCCGCAGCTCGAGGCGGCGGCGCAGGTGAAGCACAAGGCGTATGGGGTGAATCCTAAGCGCGGGCTCATCGACCTCACCCCCACGCACACCTTTGGGCGCGTGGCGTCCTATGTGGCGCAGCACCTCGGGCTCGACCTCCTGCCCATCTGGTACGCGGCGCTCCCCGAGGGGGTCCACGCGGAGGTGGTGAGCTTTGGGCAGCGGGCGCTGTGCGTCTCCGAGGGGATCACGCTCGCGCAGCCCCTTGAGCGGCTCGTGGCGCACCTGTCGTACGCGCTGTACCTGGGGCAGGCGGGGCGCTGGCTGGGGGCGGCGGGGGCGAGTCAGGGGAGCGCCGAGGGGCGGGTGGCGCGCCTCGAGCACCTGCGCGCCGCGCACCTCGCGCTGCTCGGGCAGGGGGCGGCGGAGGGGGAGGCGGCGGAGTGGCTGGCGCGCCTGCGCGCGCTCCCCACCGACGCGCAGGCGCAGCTGCGGCGGCTGTCGCCGGTGAGCGACGCGGCGCGGTGGCTGCGCGGGGTGGAGCAGACCGCCTACCGCGTGGCGCTGCTGATGTGCGGCGACCTCGCCGCCACGGTGGAGCTCGTCCGCGCGGCGCCGAGCGCCTCGGGGGACTCCTTTGAGGCGCGCCTCTATAAGCTGCTGCTGTTCGCCGTCTCGCCGCCCTATGTGGAGGTGCGCGCCTCGCTAGGGTTGGCGCTGAAGGTGGATTAGGTGGGGGCGCTGTGGGTGAGGGCGCTGTGGGCGGGGGCGCTGTGGGCGGGGGCGCTGTGGGCGGCGGCGCTGGCGGGGTGTGAGAGTCAGGGCTTGAGTCTGGGGGTGCCGGAGCGCGTGCGGGTGGTCATCACCCCGCCCTTTATTCAGGGGGACGCGCGCACGGTGCGCGTGACCTTCCCCGACCTCGCCCACCTCGGGGGGGCGGGGGGCGGGGGGCGCGAGAGCGTGCTCGCGAGCGACTTTGGCCCAGACGTGACGGTGACGGCGTGGCGCTTTGAGGAGGAGTTCGTCCTCCGCCTCGACCTCGCGCGCGCAGCGGGGGCGCCGTATGGGGAGTATGAGGCGCGGGTGGAGATCGAGAATCGGTTCGGCATCTTCTCGGGGGAGGGGGGCTTCTTTGTGTTTGAGTGACGTGTGCTTGAGTGACGTGTGCTTGAGTGACGTGTGCTTGAGTGATGTGTGCTTGAGCGACTCCCCGGGCGCCCGCTTGGGCGCCGGGCGCAGGGCGCCGGCGCCCCTGCGCGCGACTCTGCGCGCGACTCTGCGCGCGACTCTGCGCGCGACTCTGCGCGCCGCGCTCCTGCTCGCCGCGCTCCTGCTCGCGCCGAGCCTGGGGCGCGCCGCTCCGGACGCCGCCGCCGCCCTCGCCGCCGCCCCCGCCGCCGCCGCCCGCCTGCACGTCGACGAGCTCGTGCGCTGCTACAGCGAGCTCAGCTATGACTGCGCCACGGCGGCGGCGGAGCGGGCGCTGGCGAGCGGGGGGCTCTCGGCGCCCGAGGAGGCGCGCGTGCGCGCCTATCAGGCGCTGATCGCCTTCTCGTACCGCGAGCCTCACCGCGTGCGCGCCCTGCTCTTGGAGATGCTGAGCGCCGACCTCGGCGCGGCGCTGCCCCCGGAGGCGCCCCCCTCGATGCGCGAGGAGCTGCGCGCCCTGCGCGCGCAGGTGGCGCCGCGGGCAGGGGGCGCGGGGGGCGGGGAGGGCTGGAGCGCGCTCGCCGCGCTGGCGCTGGCGGCGCCCTCGGGGCGCGACGCGGCGCTGTGGGCGCCCGGGGGGGGCGGGGGGCTGTGGCTCGGCAGGGGGCTGGCGCGGCGCTGGCGCCTTGAGGTGAGCGCGGAGGGGGCGTGGCACGCGCCGGTGG
>VGTA01000531.1 GCA_016874875.1 Deltaproteobacteria bacterium
CCGACGCCAAGGTCCCCGACGCCAAGGACCCCGACGCCAAGCTCACCATCGAGCGCCGCCCCAAGCGCGACCCCAAGCCGCCCAAGCCGCCCAAGCTCGCCGCCCCCCCCAAGGTGACGCTCAGCGTCTACCCCATGCGCCCCGAGCACGATGTGGGCGGCTCGGCGCGGGTCTCGTGGGACCTGCAGAACGCGCCGGCGGGGGCGCAGGCGCTCACGGTGGACGTGCCCGCGTTCGTGGAGTGGCGAGGGCCGGCGAGCCTCCCCCCCAAGGGCAGCGCGGAGGTCGTGTTCGCGCGGAAGGGCCGCGGCACGCTCAAGGTGTGCTACCAGCTCAAGAAGGAGACCGTGTGCGATTCGCATCGCTTGGCCGCCGACGGTCTCTTTGGCGCGGGCGAGTGAGGTAGCACCTTGAGCGCCCCACATCGACAGCACCACAGCGGCGCCCCCGCCCTCGCCCCCGCCCTCGCCCTCGCCCTCGCCTTCGCCCTCGCCCCGCGCCCAAGCGCCGCGCAGGAGGAGGAGGAGCTGACGCAGAAGCGGGCCATCGTGCGCGCCCAGCGCCTCATCGAGCAAGGCAAGCAGCACTTCCAGGCACGCGAGTACGAGCAGGGCATCGAGGTCTACACGCAGGCGCAGGGGCTCCTGCCCGACGTCAAGAACCTGTACGTGATCGCCACCGCCTATGGCTACATCCCCGACGCCTGCGTGAACACCCTAGAGGCGTGGGAGCGCTTCTTTGACGAGTGCGGCGAGTGCGACTACCGCGACAACGCCCTCAAGAGCTTCAACGAGCAGCGCAAGCGCTGCCGCGTGACGCTCCGCGTGGAGAGCCCCACGCCGGGCCTGCGCGTGGCGCAGGGCGGCGTCGACTGGGGTGCAGCGCCCCTCGCGCGTGGCCTCGTGGTGGCCCCCTACCCGCGCCTCTCGTTCTCCGCCCCCGGCCACCTGCCCCACGCCGTGGACCTCGTGCTCAAGCCCAACGAGGGGGCGCGCACGCTCACCGTGCGCCTCGTGCCCGACCTCAAGCCGAGCTTCCTCGACGCCCACCGCCCCTTCCTCGGCGGGGTGACGGGGGTGGCGTCGCTCACGTCGCTGATTTTCGCCCTCAGCCAAGGGAGCGCCGCCAGCGACGCGGTGGGCAGGGCGGAGGGCGTGAACGAGGACCTGCGCCAGACCCAGAGCGCCGCGCGCGCCAACGCGCTGCGCGCGGACTACGCTCGAATCAGCGACGACCTCGACGGCGCGCGCCTCGGGCTCTGGCTCGGGGTGTCGGGGGCGGCGCTCTTGGGCGGGCTGAGCGCGTGGCTGTGGACGCGCGACCCCGATGTGCGAATCGACCCCGACGCGCGGCCAGAGGTGCAGGGGCTCTCGTCGCTGCGCGTCTCGGCGGGGCCGGGCGGCGGCGCGCTCACGCTCAGCTTTTGAGGACCCTGCCCTAGGGCGCGAGCACGCCGAGCGCGCGGAGGGCGGCCAGGGACTCAGCCGCGCTCGTGTGAGTCACCCACACCCCGCCCATCTCCTCCCACGCCGCCTGGTGCTTGGGGCGATCGTCCACGAGCAGCGGCGTGAGGGCGGGGCCGCCGGCGGCGCGCAGCGCCTCGCAGTGGGCGCGGGCGAAGGAGGGCTTCTCGCGGGCGAGGCAGGTGATCACCCGCACCTCGACGCCGAGCTCGCGGGCGCACCAGGCGCGCTTCTGCGCCTCCGCCCAGCCGCCCATGGGGAGCCCGGTGAGCACGACGGGGCTGAGCGCGCGCGTCGCCTCCCACAGCGCGCGCCCGTCGTGGGTCCAGGGGAGCTCGGCGAAAAAGCCTCGCGCGCGCGCCACGGCGCGCCACAGGTCGCGGCTGGCGAGCTCGTGAGGGCGGCGCCCCGTCACGCGCTCGACGCCGAGGTCGAAATCCGCGAGCACGCCGTCGAGGTCCAAGAAGAGGAGGTAGGGCGCTAGGGGCTGCATAGGTATCCTTGGGCGAGGGCGGTGAAGGCGGCCACCTGCGCGCGCGCCCACTCCTCGTCATGACCGAGCTCGCGCGCTAGCAGCGACGCCACGCGGGGGGCGGCCTCGAGGGCGGCGCGCGCGTCGAGCAGCAGGGCGCGGGTGCGGCGGGCGAGGCAGTCCTCCACCGTGCGCGCCATCTCGGCGCGCGCCGCCCACACCACCTCGGCGCCGCGGTAGGGGAGGCGGGGGTGGAGGGGCGCGGCGAGGGCGGGGTCCTCGGCGGCGAGGGCGTCCACGAGGGGGAGGTCGGCGCCGTAGACGGAGCGGAAGTCGATGATGTGCTCGTCGTCCCCCGCCACCCAGCCGTGCAGGCGCAGGTCGTGGGTGCGGCAGGGCGCCTCCGGCAGCCCGCCGAGGCTCGCCGCCTCGTCGATCACGTCCTCGGCCATCTTGCGGTAGGTGGTCCATTTGCCGCCGGTGACGGTGATGAGGCCGGCGCGGCTCGTGTGAATCGTGTGGTCGCGCGAGAGCGCGGCGGTCCGCTTGCCCTTGCCCGCGCTCACGAGCGGGCGCAGCCCGGCAAAACAGCTCAGGACGTCGGCGCGGGAGGGGGGCTCGGCGAGGTACTCTTGGGCGTGGGTGAGGATGAAGTCGAGCTCCTCGGCGAGGGGGCGCGGCTCAGCGCTCGGGCGCTCCACCGCCGTGTCGGTGGTGCCCACCACCAGCTTGTCGTACCAGGGGATGGCGAACAGCACGCGCCCGTCGGCGGTCTGCGGCACCATGATGGCGGTCTGGCTGTTGAGGAAGCGCCCGGGCAGCACCACGTGCACCCCCTGCGAGGGGGAAACCATGTCGTCAGCCTCGGGCTCGTCGAGGCGGCGCACCTCGTCCACGAACACTCCTGTGGCGTTGATCACCACGCTCGCTTGCACCGCGATGCTCTCCCCCGACTCGCGGTCGAGGAGGCGCGCGCCGCAGATCTCGTCGCCGTCCTTGAGGAGCCCCGTCACCTCGCAGGCGTTGAGCAGCGTGGCGCCGTGGTCAAAGGCGGTGAGGGCGAGGTGGACGGCGAGGCGCGCGTCGTCGAACTGCCCGTCGTAGTACATCACGCCGCCGCGCAGGTCCTCGGCGTTGAGGTTGGGGAGCTTGCTGAGCGTCTTCTCCTTGGAGAGCATCCGCGACGGCTTGAGGCCCATCTTGCCGGCGAGCAGGTCGTAGAGCTTGAGGCCCACCCCGTAGAAGGGGCCCTCCCACCAGCCGTAGCTCGGCACGATAAACGACAGGTGGCGCACGAGGTGGGGGGCGTTGGCGCAGAGGCGCCCGCGCTCGCGGAGCGCCTCGTTGACGAGGGAGATGTTGCCCTGCTTGAGGTAGCGCACGCCGCCGTGGACGAGCTTGGTGCTGCGGCTCGAGGTGCCCTTGGCGAAGTCGTCGCGCTCCACGAGGAGCGTCCTGTAGCCGCGGCTGGCGGCGTCCACCGCCGCGCCGAGGCCGGTGGCGCCGCCGCCAATGATCAGGATGTCCCACTCCACGCCCTCCGCGCGCGCCTCGGCGAGGGCGTGGGGGCGGGTGAAGCGCCGCGGGGGGGCGGGG
>VGTA01000532.1 GCA_016874875.1 Deltaproteobacteria bacterium
CGCGCCCACAGCCCCGCCACCGCCGCCGCCATCGCCGGCGTCCCGTAGCCCACCCCCGGCGGCGTAGCCGCGAGTCCTAGGCGCGCGGCGGCGCCCCACAGCGCCGGCGAGTGCCCATGAAAGACCCATGACACCTCCGGGGCGGCCGCGTAGAGCGCCGCGTGAGTCATCGCCTCCGACGAGGGGCCCGCGGGCCCACAGGAGCGCGCCGCGTTGGCGGCGAGGTCCACCCAGAGCACCACCGAGAGGCGCTCCGCGAGCGCGGCGGCGCTGAGGGGCCCGAGGCCGCTCGTCTGCGTCCCCGTCACCACAAACGCCCCGCCCCCCGGGACCCGCGCGCTCAGATTCCCAAACCCCGCCCCCCCGTAGCGCCCCGCCTCCTGCCCCAGCAGCCCCCGCGCGAGCAGCGCCGCCCGCCACGCCGCCAGCGCCTCCACCACCCCCCCGAGCGCCCCCTCCTCGCCCCCCGCCTCCCGCCACGCCTCCACGAGCCCGCACGACCTGTGCCGCCCTCGAAAGAGCACCACCCCCTCTCCTCCCTCGGTCCATATGGGCGAGGCGGGCGAGGCGGGCGAGGCGGGCGAGGCGGGCGAGGCGGGCGAGGCGGGCGAGGCGGGCGCTCTTAGACCTTGAGCGCGTTGTGGAGGTGGCATGGTTGAGCTCGTCGGTGATTCATTAAATGTTATTTAATAAATAATAAATAATATTTATTAAATATGGGCTTAGTAGGATCGTACGCGCGGTGGGCCGCTCGTTAAGAGCCATCAAGGGCCCTTATATGAGAAGGTCCATGCTCGCAGATCTATGCTCGCAGATCCATGCTCGCAGATCCATGCTCGCAGATCCATGCTCGCAGATCCATGCTCGCAGATCCATGCTCGCAGATCCATGCTCGAAAGTCCATAATCAAATCTCATTGTCTTAGCCTCACTGATGTGTTGAAAATCCCCCTATCTCCCCTTCAAATCCCCCCTCCACAGGACTCAAAATGAGCGCCCAGCCCACCCACCTCGCCCCGCGCGCCCTAAGCGCCGCCTCCGCCCTCACCCTCTCGCGCACCCTCTCGCTCGCCCTCTCGTTCACCCTCTCGCTCGCCCTCAGCGCGCAGGGCGCCTTCGCGGACATCCCCCCGGGCGACCCGCAGTGCTTCGCCGTGGACAACGGTCTCCCCTGTGAGCTCAGCGACGGGAGCGGCTCGGGCGTGTGCCAAGACGACTTCTGCGTCGCCGCCCCCGCCGCCGGGGCCCCCGCGGGCGGCGAGCCCGCGGGCGGCGAGCCCGCCGCTGGGGAGGCGGCCCCCCCCGCCGCCGGCGCCCCCGCCGCCGGCGCCCCCGCCGCCGGCGCCCCCGCCGCCGGCGCCCCCGCCGCCGGCGCCCCCGCCGCCGGCGCCCCCGCCGCCGGCGCCCCCGCCGCCGGCGCCCCCGCCGCCGGCGCGCAGGCGCCCGCCAAGGACACGACCGCCGAGGAGGAGGGCGGGTGCGCGCAGCGCGGCGGCCGCGGCGGCCTCGCGCTCCTCCTGCTCGCCCTCGGCGCGCTCGCCCTCCGCCGCCGCGCGGCGTAGCGGCGCCTGCGGGGCGCGGATGCTCGGCGAGCCCACCATCGCGCGCGCCCTCGACGCGCTCCTCGCCCCCCTCGACGCCGCGCGCGCCGCCGCCCTCCGCGCGCTGCAGCCCGCCTTAACCCCCTGGCTGCGGCGGCGCGACCTGCGGGTGGCGACGGCGGCGACGGGGGGGCTGCTCGTGGCGTTCGGCGCCGCGCTGTGGCTCCCCCTGTGGCAGCTCGCCCTCGGCCCCATCGTGTGGGGCGTCCCCCACGTGCTCGCCGACCTGCGCTACCTCGTCGCCCACAAGCGCCTCCACCGCGACCTGGGCTTCTGGCTGCTCGTGGCCGCCCCCCTCGCCGCCTACACGCGCACCCTCAGCCTCGGCGCCGCCGCCCTCGCCGTGGCGGGGGGGGCGCTGCTCGGCCTCGCGCGCGCCGCCCCCGCCGCGCGCCGCCCCCGCCTCCCCGCCGCCCTCGCCGCCCTCGCCGCCGCCCTCGCCCTCTACGCCTCCGCCGCCCTGCACCCGGGCGCGGGGCACCTCGCGCTGCTCCACGGGCACAACCTCGTCGCCCTCGCGCTGTGGTGGCGCTGGCGACCCCGGCGGGCGTGGGAGGCGCTGCCCTTGGCGCTCTGCGCCGCCCTCAGCGCCGCCCTGCTCTTTGGGTGGAGCGCCGCGGAGTGGCGCGCGGGCGCCGAGGCCCTCCTCCCCGCCCCCGCCGGCCTCCCCCTCAGCTACTTCTGCCACACCCTCGCCCGCCCCCTGCCCGCCGAGTGGGCGCCGCAGGCGGTGGCGCTCTACGCCTTCCTCCAGAGCGCCCACTACGTGGTGTGGCTCCGCCTGATTCCCGAGGACAGCCGCCCGCAGGAGACGCCCATCAGCTTCCGCAAGAGCGCGCGCGCCCTCCTCGACGACCTCGGCGCCTGGCCCGTGGCGCTCACCCTCGCCCTCGCCCTCGCCCTCCTCGCCTACGCCGCCGTCGACCTCAAGGCCGCCCGCCTCGACTACCTCCGCTGGGCCTCCTCCCACGCCCTCCTCGAGCTCGCCGTGGCCGCCTACCTCGCCGCCTCGGGGCGCGCGCTCCGCGAGCGGCGCTGAGCGCTCAGCAGCCGCTCCCGTCGAGCCGCTCGGAGTACACGACGGCGGCGTTGTTGGTGACGGTGGGGTTCGAGTCGCAGTCGTAGTAGATGTCGGGGGCGCCGTTGCCCTCAAAGCGGCTGTTCTCGATGGTGACCTCGTTGCCCACCTCGAGGAGCGTGAGCGCGCCGCGGGCGGCGCCGACGCGCTGCCCCGCCTGCGTGACGAGCACGTCGCGCAGCGCCGACCGCGCCGTCTCGTCAAAGAACACCAGCCCCACCCACGACGGCGAGGTGGCGTTGGGGTCGATGGAGGCGAACGTGACCCCCGACGCCATCAGCGCCCCGGCGCCGCTGTAGGCCACGGAGAGCCAGTAGTTGGACGTGAAGCGCAGCGTGCCGCCCGTGAGCGTGAGCGCGGTGACGCCCGTGTCGTCGCTGTAGACGTTGAGGTCGGTCTCGACGTGCCAGTCGATCGACTGCGTCTGCCACTCCGCCGTCTCGGAGACGTGCCCCTCGGTGATGCGGTTGCGCGCTACGTCGGTGAAGCGCACGGCGTCCTGCACGGAGCCGATCGTGTTGGCGTGCATCCACAGCCCCACCTCGCCGCTCGACACGCTGTTGCGGGCGAAGGCGGCGAAACGCGACGTCTCGCCGTAGGCGCGCACCGCGGAGGCGGCGCAGTACGCAAAGGACGTGTCGGTGACGCTGACGTTCCCCGCGACCACGCCATAGAGCGTGAGGCAGCCCTGCCCGCTGCTGATCTCCTGCCCGCCCTGCGAGATATCCGCGAAGGTCACGCGCGAGCCCGAGAGCGCCTCTGACCCAAAGTGGAGCCCGATCCAGGCGCCCGCGCGGGCGTCCTGGTCCACGCTGCCGAGGCGCACGCGCGCCTCCTCGGTCCCCTCCACG
>VGTA01000533.1 GCA_016874875.1 Deltaproteobacteria bacterium
CGCAGGGGGACCTGAATCTCAAGCGCCTCAGGGGCTGATCACCGTCTTGAGGTACGTCACGACCTTCCAGATCTGCTCATCGGTGAGCGTGCCCTCAAATCCATACATCGCAGAGCCGGCGGGGCCGCCCTCGCCCTTCTTCACGCGCCAGAACAGATACCCGTCGGTCCACTCCCCGCGCCGAGGGTCATCGGTGAAGGCGGTGGGGGGGGGGGTAAAGGGCAGGTTGGTGCCCACGCCCCCCACCCCGTGACACGAGGCGCAGTGCTCCTCATAGAGCGCCCTGCCCTCCTCCACGGAGGAGGAGTCGCTGAAGGGGCTCACGAGGTCGCGCAGCTCCGCCGGCACCTGCGCGCCCGCCTCCTCCTCCCCCGCGCCGCCCGCCTCGCCCGCCCCGCCCTCCGGCGCCGCCCCCGTAAAGCTCACGCGCCCGGCGCCGCTCGCGGCGTCAAACGACACGTCATAGATGGGCAGGGGGCGCGGCGCGGGGCCGCCGAGCACCGCGCCGTCTACCCCAAAGACCGACTTGTGCGCGTCGCAGGTGAGGCGCTCCGCG
Organism: Deltaproteobacteria bacterium; assembly: GCA_016874875.1. Classification (GTDB taxonomy): domain Bacteria; phylum Myxococcota_A; class Bradymonadia; order UBA7976; family VGTA01; genus VGTA01. Next base: position 557 of record VGTA01000533.1, read on the forward strand.
GACGCGTCCCAGCGCCCAAACTGCGCCGGCGAGAGGTCGACGCCCTGGTGCGTGCAGAGGCGGTTGAGGGCGACGAGCTCGCCCTCGGAGCGGCGCACGAGGAGAATCTTGCGCCCGGGGGCGTCGAGGGGGGCGGCGCCGCCCACCTCGCGGAGCGCGGCGAACTCGGGCGCCGAGAGGTCAAAGGCGACGCCGTCGCTGAGGGGCGCGAAAATCTCAGCGTAGGTGCAGGCGTCGAGGGCGCTCACCACGCAGGTGGCGCCGGTGAGCTTAAGGAAGGAGCGTCGGTCAAGGGTGGCGAGCCGCATGGGAGAACCTCGGGGGACAGAGCAGGACTGCATTCTGACTGATATGTGGCGATTTGACAAGACTCTACGCCCCCGCGCGCCCCTCCCGCCACCCCCTCACCGCTGCGCGCGCGACTCGAGCGCGGCGCCCACGAACCCCACAAAGAGCGGGTGCGGCGCAAACGGCTTGGACTTGAACTCCGGGTGGGCCTGCGTCGCCACAAACCACGGGTGCTCCGCCAGCTCCACCATCTCCACCAGCGCGCCGTCGGGCGACGTGCCGCTCCACACGAGCCCCGCCGCCTCCAGCGGCGCGCGGTAGGCGTTGTTGACCTCAAAGCGGTGGCGGTGGCGCTCGTCCACCTCGGCGACGCCGTAGAGGGCGCGCGCGCGGGTGCCCTCCTTGAGCGCGCAGCGGTAGGCGCCGAGGCGCATGGAGCCGCCGAGGCGCTTGACGTCGGCCTGCGACGCCATGAGGTGGATGACGGGGTGCGCGGCGTCGGCGTCAAACTCCGCCGAGGTGGCGCCCGCCACCCCCGCCACGTGGCGCGCGAACTCGATCACCGCCAGCTGCAGCCCCAGGCAGATGCCAAAGAAGGGCACGCCCCGCTCGCGCGCGTACCGCACCGCGGCGATCTTGCCCTCCACGCCGCGCCGCCCAAAGCCCCCCGGCACCAGCACGGCGTCCGCCCCCGCGAGCAGCGTCTCCGCCCCGCGCGCCTCGAGCTCCTCGCTGTCGATGTAGCGCAGGTCCACCTTGGCGTGATGCGCCAGCCCGGCGTGCAGCAGCGCCTCGTGCAGGCTCTTGTAGGCGTCCACGAGGTCCACGTACTTGCCCACGATGGCCACGGTGGCGCGGCGCGTGGTGCTGTTGAGGCGCGCGATGATGTCGCGCCAGCGGTCGAGCACGGGCTCGCGCGTCCAGATGTCGAGGTAGTCGATCACGAGGCGGTCGAGGCCCTCGCGGTGAAAATCGAGGGGGACCTGATAGATGGAGGGGGCGTCCTGCCCCGTCACCACCGCCTCGCCGGGCAGGTTGCAGAAGAGCCCGATCTTGCGCTTGAGGTCATCGCTGAGGGGGCGGTCGGTGCGCGCCACGATGATCTCGGGCTGGATGCCGATCTCGAGCATCCGCTTCACGGAGTGCTGCGTGGGCTTGGTCTTGAGCTCGCCGGCGGAGGCGATGTAGGGGACGAGGGTGACGTGGATGTTGATGGCGTTGCCGCGCCCGAGCTCCACCTTGAGCTGGCGGAGCGCCTCAAGGAAGGGCAGCGACTCGATGTCGCCCACCGTGCCGCCGATCTCGGTGATGCACAGGTCCACGTCGTGCGCCGCCTCGAGCACAAACGCCTTGATCTCGTTGGTGATGTGGGGAATCACCTGCACGGTGCCGCCGAGGTAGTCGCCGCGGCGCTCCTTCTCGATGACGCGCGAGTAGATGCGCCCGGTGGTGATGTTGTTGCCCTGCGTCATGTGGGCGTGGGTGAAGCGCTCATAGTGCCCGAGGTCGAGGTCGGTCTCCGCGCCGTCGTCCGTCACGAACACCTCGCCGTGCTGGAGCGGATTCATGGTCCCGGGGTCCACGTTCACGTACGGGTCGAGCTTCACGTGCGTGACGCGCAGGCCGCGCGCCTCGAGGAGCGCCCCCACGGAGGCGGCGACGATGCCCTTGCCGATCGAGGAGGCGACCCCCCCCGTCACGAAGATGTGCTTGGTCTTCTTCTCTCTCGTCGACATCAAGGCTCCTTGAGGCGCGCCGCGAGGGGGGCGCGGGGGGGGCGCGGGGGGGGGCGCGGCGGCGCGGCTCTTGGGGCTCGTCTTGTAGCGGAGGGCGGGGCGCTTAGCAAGCGGCGGCGCCGCGCCCAGCGCTACGGCGCCCGGAGCGCCTCGCGCCCGCCGCCGAGCGCCGGCGGGCGCCCGCCGAGCCACTCCACGCCGCTGAGCGACGGCGCCCAGCGCCCCGCCCCGCCCCCCGCGCCCTCCCCCGCGGGGGCGGCGCGCCAGTAGCCCTGCGCAAAGCCCACCAGCGCGCAGTCCGGCGCGGCGGGCGCCGAGGAGGCGCGCACGAGGAGCCCGTCGGGGCGGCACGTCAAGAACACCACCACCTCCTCCCCCACCGCGGGCGCCGGCGAGCCCGCCACGCGCTGCGCGAGGTCCCCCACCACCCCCCCGAGCACGCGGAGCGTGAACGACGGGGGCGCCGCCTCACCGGTCGGCGCCCGCAGCACCTCGAGGGGCTCAAGGAGCGCCTCCGAGATGACGCGCCCGCCCTCCCAGCGCGCGCTCACCGCCCGCACCCGCGCCCGCGCCACCCACTGCGCTGCCTCGTGGAGCTCGCGGAGCGACAGCGGGCGCAGGAGCGTGGCGCCGCCGGGGCGCGCGAAGGGCGGCGCGAGGAGGCCGGCGAGGGCGAGCGCGAGGGCGAGGGGGCCACGCGAGGCGCGGCGCCGTGCGGGGGGGGTGGCGGGGGCGGGGGTCGCGCTAGACGTCTTCACTCGATGACTCCTGTGTGTGGGGGGCGAGCGCATCTCCGCGGCGCGGCGCCGAGCCCTGCGCGCTCACCGCCGTGCTCACCGCTGTGCTCACCTCCGGGCTCTCCCCCCCCCCCCCCCCCCCCCCCCCCCCCCCCCCCCCCCCCCCCCCCCCCCCCCCCCCCCTCCCCCCCCCCTGGCCCCCCCCCCGCGC